>CAIULN010000015.1 GCA_903900025.1 uncultured Methanomicrobiales archaeon
CCCGCTTCTCTACACCATTGACTGGGATTCCTGTATCAAATGCGGCCTGTGTGTAACGGCATGCGGTGACAAAAAGGCAATCGACCTCGAACAAAAGGATGAATTCGTCAAGATTAAGGTGGGAACGGCAATTCTTGCGATCGGCTTCGATCTCTTCCCGGTTGAGAATAAGAAAGAATGGGGATACAAGAGATTCGAGAATGTTATTACGAGCCTTGAATTCGAGCGGCTGATCTGCGCGTCCGGTCCGACCAGCGGTCACATTATCCGCCCGAGCGATGGTGAAACACCCAAACGGGTGGCATTTGTCCTCTGTGCCGGCTCGCGTGACAATACCGGCGTCGGCAAACCGTACTGTTCACGGTTCTGCTGCATGTATTCCTTAAAGCACGCCCACCAGATCTACGAGAAGATACCCGGTGTACAATCGTATCTCTTCTACATGGATATCCGCTCATTCGGTAAGATGTACGAGGAATTCTATTACCGCATCCAGGACGAGGGCGCGAAGTTCATCCGCGGACGCGTGGCAAACATTCTCGAAGATCCAGCGACAAAGAACCTCCATGTATACACCGATGATACGCTCCTGAACCGCCCGGTCGACATGGAAGTCGACCTTGTCGTGCTCGCCGCGGCAGTTCAGCCTTCATGGGACACCGACAGGACGCGCAAGCTCTTCGGTGTCTCCTGTTCGATGGACGGCTGGCTGCTCGAAGCACACCCCAAGCTGAACCCGTGCGGAACGACCACTGCAGGTGTCTTCCTTGCCGGTGTCTGCCAGGGACCAAAGGATATTCCCGATGCGGTCGCATCTGCCGAAGGTGCGGCATCCGCTGCAAGCATCCCAATCCACAAGGGGGAGGTCGAGCTTGAGCCATACTTTGCCCAGTGCATCGAAGAGAAATGTGCCGGCTGCGGCATGTGCGTGAACCTCTGCCCATACACCGCACTCGCTCTTGTTGAGAAGGATGGGCGGCAGGTCATGGAGGTCACCGAAGCGAAGTGCAAAGGCTGCGGTTCATGCGGCGGGTTCTGTCCCGGTGGAGCTATCTGGATGAACCACTTTGCCACTCCCCAGATCGTTGCACAGATCGATGCATTCCTCCTCGGGGGTGAGCAGTAATGGCAGAGAAAGAGTGGAAACCAAAGATCATCGGTCTTCTCTGCAACTGGTGCTCCTATGCCGGCGCTGACCTTGCCGGTGGCGGCCGTATCCAGTACCCGCCGGATGTCAGGGTCGTCCGTGTCATGTGTACCGGTCGTCTCGATGCACTGTTCGTGCTTAAGGCATTCGCTGATGGGGCAGATGGCGTTCTCGTCTCCGGCTGCCACTTCGGTGACTGCCATTACCTTGAAGGGAACTTGAAGGCAGCAAAGCGGATGTTTATGGTCAAGCGCCTGATGAAGAGTATCGGGCTTGACGACCGGCGCTTCCGGATGACGTTTGTCTCGGCATCCGAAGGCGCGAAATGGGCGACCGTCATTACCGATGTGGTCAAGACGGTCAAAGAGCTCGGCCCCAGTCCCCTCAAAGAGTTCAGCAAATAACGGAGGAGGGTTACAGTGGCAGCAATAAATCTGAACCTGATCTCGGGACGCAGCATCCAGCAGGGTGTCGCGATAGAAGGCGGGAAGGAGAAACCCGCCTATCGCACCGCCGCCGGGATTATCGAACTCGACCCGTCGGACCTTAAGAGACTGGGGGCATGGAGGAATACCAACGTGAAGGTGACCAGCGATTACGGCAGCGTTGTGGTCAAGGCAATCGAAACAACGCAGGGACCCCACCCGGGTCTTGGGTTCATTCCCATGGGGCCATGGGCAAACTCCATCGTCAACCCGAATACTTACTCCACAGGAATGCCGACATTCAAAGGCGTACCGGTCAAAGTCGAGGTCGCCATCAACGAACCGATACTCCTTGGAATCGAACTCGTGCAGAAACAATGCGGGGTGAAAGTAGGATGACAAAGACCGTTACCGATGTTGTGTGCCCGTTCTGCGGGACGCTGTGCGATGACCTTGAAGTGGTTGTTTCTGATGACGG
>CAIULN010000016.1 GCA_903900025.1 uncultured Methanomicrobiales archaeon
GTACTGCTGAACTCGAGCACACCAATACATTGCTTGAGGCTGCAATTATCCAGCGCACAGTGGCAGAAGAGAGCGTACGGAAGTCCTTAAACGAGAGAGAGCTCCTGCTCCGTGAGATCCACCACCGGGTCAGGAACAACCTCCAGATTATTTTAAGTCTCCTCAGCCTCCAGTCCCGGAATATCAAAGACCAGAAATTACTGGATACACTGGGAGAGTTCCAGAACCGCATCATGGCGATGGCACATATCCATGAGAGGATGTGCCGTGCCGATGACATCTCCAGAATCGACCTGTCTGAAATTGTCACATTTCTGGGATCGAACCTTTTCAAGTCCTATAAAGTTGATCCTCAGCATATCCGGTTGAACGTCGAAATGAAAGACCTGCAGATTACCATAGACTCTGCAATCCCCGTCAGCCTAATCATCAACGAACTTATTTCAAACTCAATAAAGCACGCGTTTCCCACAGGGACTCCGGGGGAGATCACCATTGCAGGACGCCGGGAAGCTGACACCATTGTACTCTCCATCAGGGACACGGGGATCGGGATACCAAAAGACCTTGACTGGATGAGAAATAAACAATCGCTTGGCCTTCGCCTTGTCACCTCGCTGGTAGAACAATTGAACGGGACGATTGAACTCGACCGGAGTGTGGGAACTGCGTTTACCATTGTCGTGCAGGAAAAAATTTCATAAAAATCCATAGGGATTCCATTGTTTGAACATTTTTTTCCCCCAATTTTTTTTAAATTTTTTTATGGGAAAAATTAATCGCCCAATGATAGTTCTTATCGGGATAATTACCGACAATCATCTGTTGTACAGGTATCGTTAAAAAAATATGGCAGAGGAGGAGTGAGGTAATGCCCCTGCATCCCGCAACGTACGGCTTGGGAAGTTTCCCTCCTTTGCCGGATCAGTCGAAAATTAAAGATTTTCGATGTGTCCGCCCAGGTCTCGACCTTTGCGAGGATGCGTTGTGTCGAATTTCTTCAGAAATGAGACAGGAGAAGCCATCAGGCTTCGAGTTCCGTGTAGTACGAAAGGATCACCCGGTCCCGGCTGAATACAAGGAAGCAGAGCTCCCCGTTGGGATCGTGGCTATCGTTTTGTATGTATCAGCCTTTCATGAGACGGCTGGTAACCTATCGGACGATCAGCACAAAGAGCCACACGCATGAACCGGCGGTCAACGTATGCGAAAAGGAGAGAGCAATACTCAATGGGTACGGGCGCCCGAAGACCTGACCGCGTGCCCCCGGTTCAGGATATTTCTGATCCCGAACGGGACATCCGGCATGCCCGCAGAGGGTGACGATATTGTCATAAAAACTGTGTGCGGGAACTTTTTTACCATCATAAAATCCAAAAAGAATCGTCCTGTCATTCGCCGATAATTTTATCGTATGGTATACTGATAACTCGCACAAAGACGATCTATTCCCATTGAACTGACGAAGCAGGACGCTCGAATTGGAGAGAATGGATCTTGACCTATGAAAAAAACCAAAACCGTTCAACCAAAGGGTAGGAAACCCGCAA
>CAIULN010000017.1 GCA_903900025.1 uncultured Methanomicrobiales archaeon
CCGGCAACCTTGCCGGTAAGGTCAAACGTGCAGGTGATCTTTTCCGGGGACACAACAGTTACACCGCTTCCTGCGATAGTAGATGTGGAGTTAGTCAGTTTCACTGATGCCGTGGGCTGGAACCCGGTGCCGGTAAGGGTGACGCTCACTGGCCAGCCCCGGTTACCCAAAGCAGGCATGATGCCGGTGATGGAGAGCAGGTCATACACGATGAACGGGGTGTACGGAGATGATATTTTCCCGTCAGTATTCTTAATAGTTACATCATAGGAACCTACCGGAACCAGGGGGATGGGCAGTGAACCGGAGATCAGGTAGGGGTAGGTCGCCTGGATACCCGTTCCTGAAGTAAACGTGTCGGATCCTTTCGTGAACGTCAGCACGGGATCGGGCTGGAAGTTGCCTCCCGAGATCTTCGTAATGGTGACGGTTGTACCCCGGACACCGTACGAGGGGGTGAATACACCGGAAAAATACGGGGCATCGCTGCGGATCAGGAAATCGACCCACCAGCTATCAGCGGTTTCGGCGTACGGGTTCGTTACGGTGACATGCCGTTTCGGGGATCCGTACGGATTAGCACCTTTAAGGTTAAATTTGACGGTAAGGGTATTACCATTAGAACTTACCACCGTGCTGGTGCCCACGATGTCAGAACCGGGCGTAGTTACCGGGTCAACCAGTTTCACAACCGCCCCGGTCTTGAAGTTCCACCCTGTGATAAGAATGGTCGGGGTCATCCAGCCACGATTGCCTTCGGATGGGAACATGAATAATATGGTTGCCTTCGTGCCGGGTACGTACACGATAATATAATGTTCCCTGGTGAGGGAACTGGTGCCGCTGGCATTCTTTGCGGTCAATCGAATGTCATAGGTCCCTGTAGCGAACTTGTAGGTCGGGTTCCGGGTGGTGGTGGTGGCAAACTGGGTCCAATCAACGGATTCATTCTTGTACTCCCACTGCCAGCTGGTGGGGTTGAGTATCGTCAAGTCAGTAAACTTGACGGTTAGCGGATTGCAACCTGCGAGCGGCGTGGCGGTAAAATCGACGATAGGAGGCTTACCCCTTAACACCCCGGTGATAGTGAGTGTCGCCGTATTACTACCTGCTGCAGCCGCAGAGACCAACAAGAGAACAGCGCAGAACAAAACCACGCAAAGAATCCAGACCCGTTCATGTTTCGTCATATAAACCATCGCACACCACCTGCAGGCGATAGAAGCTCAAGAGTGCCTGCCCCACCGTAATGGTAAGTAGCTCTTCCTGTAGTATTCCTAATAAACTCATGCTGTGCATCAGTGCCATGCATCCCGTGATATGCCTCCTTTAACAATATCGGGGTGCACGGTCGTGCCGGCCACGCCACCCGGCAGAAACAAAGAGCACTCTGTTTTCATTGTATGGTTGTAACAGTGCTGCATGCATCTCACAGGATCGGGATTCTGAGAAATTTAAAAAAAAGATTTAAAATAATGTTAAATCAAAACATTTTTTATCTACTAAATCTTACAAAATGATACAATAGTATTACTAACCTGATGGTGACACCATGCACATCCCCGACGGCTTTTTCCCGATCTCACAGGCGATCGTGTACTGGATCATCGCACTTGTCTTCATTGCTCTCTCGCTCCGCTGGGCAAAGCGCGAGATGAGCGAGGAGAAGGTGCCGCTGGTTGCGGTGCTTGCTGCCGGCATCTTTGCCATCCAGACACTGAACATGGCGCTCCCGATCTCCGTTATCCCCGGTGGCGTAAGCGGGCATGTGGTCGGGGCCGCGCTGGCTGCCATCGTTCTTGGCTCACCATTTGCTGCTGTCTTCATCCTCACACTCGTGCTCGTCCTGCAGGGGATCTTTTTTGGTGACGGCGGCATCACGGCAATGGGGGCGAACATCATCAACATGGGTGTGCTGGGTGGATTTCTCGGGTTCTACACCTATCGGTCCGTCAATACGGTCTTCCGTAACCGGTTCTGTGCAGCATTCATTGCCGGCTGGATATCGCTGTTTATTCCGTCCATTGTCTGTGCTGTCGAGCTTGCGGTTGCCGGCACCCTGCCGCTTGCCTTTGGCCTTGTCACCATGGGCGTCTACCATGCAGTCATCGGGATTATTGAAGGAGGTGTCACAGCATTTGCGCTCTCGCTCATCATCCATGCACGCCCCGATATTGTTGGCAGCGAAAGTCCCGCCAGAACAAACAAGACAAAGGATATGGTCATCGTTGCCGGCATCGCCATTGCCCTCGCCATTGCGATCTTTGCGCCGTATTATGCATCCATCTATCCTGACGGGCTGGACAGCACGTTCCTTTCCGCGTACGGGGCAAAAGATACAACGACCGTACACATTAACGAATCAAAGGCGGTTCTTGCAGAATCAGCCGTGGCAGAAAAGACCGGCAACACATTCTCATGGGATGCCCCCCTACCCGATTATACGCTGCCAGGACTGGAGAAACCCGGTGAAGTGCTTGCGATCATCTTTGGCGTGCTGGTACTCTTCATTCTCGGTTTTGGTATCAGCCGGTTCATCACCAGACAACATTGAGAGGGTTTTTTTTATAAAAAAACCAATACTAACCGGATTTCCCCATGCACCTGATTGAGACCCGCGATCTCACCTACGTCTATCCCGGCAACGTAACAGCATTACACTCCGTGAACTTCATCGCTCCCCGCAATGCCCGTATTGCTGTCATCGGATCGAACGGCGCCGGCAAGAGCACGCTCTTTAAATGTTTTAACGGGATATTCAGACCGACATCAGGTTCGGTCCTGATCCGCGGCGAGCCAATCACAAAGGACAATATCCGCGAGGTCCGGAAGTTTGTGGGGATCATATTCCAGAATGCTGATGACCAGATCTTTTCACCGACTGTCGAACAGGATGTCGCATTCGGCCCCACCAACCTCGGGCTCGACGAAGAGACAATCCACCACCGGGTCCATGAAGCGCTCAGGCTCGTTGGCATCGAAGACCTTGCCCACCGGGTGCCGCACCACCTGAGCGGAGGCGAGAAGAAACGGGTCGCAATCGCGGGCGTTATTGCGATGGAGCCTGAAGTGCTCGTGCTTGATGAACCCACCGCCGGGCTTGACCCTAGGGGCGTTCATGACCTTCTTACGTTCATCAACTCCCTTTCAAAGCAGTACGGGATGACGGTAATCTTTTCCACCCACGATGTTTCGATGGTCGCCGAGGTTGCAGATTACGTGTATGTCATGAACAAGGGGCAGTTTGTTGCAGAGGGAAGCGTGGAAGAGATCTTTTTGCAGCCTGATATGCTCCGCTCGGTCCGGCTCGATGTGCCGGTGCTGCCAAAACTGATCCGGTCACTGAATGACAATGGTGTGCCGGTCCCGATGGCATACACCTATGAGGATGCTGAACGGGCGCTGATAAATACCTACAAAGGTTCCCCGAAAGACACCCCGCGACAATGATCGAAGAACTCTTCTACATTGAGAAAACGGCGTATAAAGACAGTATCATCCACCGGCTCGACGCACGCGTGAAGATCGTAAGCATGCTTGCGCTGATCATCGCGATGGTTGCACTCCCGTACACGCCTGCGGTCTTTGCCGTTGGTCTGGTATTTTTTGCCTTCTTTGCAATCCTGTGGGCACTCTCCATGCTCCCGCCGCTTGTCTATGCAAAGCGCCTGCTGATGGTGCTCCCGTTCGGGCTCTTTATCATCCTCTTCCAGATCTTTTTTACCAACCGGTATTATGGGGTATTCCACGTCATCGCCAACCTCCCCTTTGGCATCCACATCTATGCCGAATCGATCGAGTTTGCCGCCATTCTGCTCTTGAAGTTTGTCATCTGTGTCTCGGCCATCATCCTGCTCTCCTCAACGACAAAGCTCCATGACATGCTCGAAGGTGCCGGGCGCATGGGGCTGCCTCCTGAGTTCGCGCTCACGTTCGGGATGATGATCCGGTATCTCTTTGTATTCGGCTACATGTACCGGAAGATCAATGAGTCGCTTGCCACCCGGTGTTTCGACCCGTTCAACTCCGCACTGCCGTACCGCTACCGGATAAAACAGCTCGGGTATACGGTTGGCACTATTTTCATCCGGTCGTACCAGCAGGGTGAACGCGTCTACACAAGTATGCTCTGCCGGGGGTATGGGAGAGACAGCCACATCTTCATTGTGAAAAAGCCGCTTCGTGCCATTGACTGGACTTTTCTTGTTATCTGTTGTGCTTTTTCCATAACCGTCCCGATCACAATATGGCTGACTACAGTCCGTCTTTATTAGACCATCCCTTTTTTTATCTTCCTGCCCCATCATCTCTTCATGGCGAGCACATTCGGACACGGGTTTATAACGACTATCATGCTGATCGCAAAACACTTCGCCCTCCCCCCGGAGCAGGCATGGTTTGGCGCCGCCGACCACCTTGAGGGACTCGTTGTACCCGAACAGTTCAAAGGCACCGAGGTTGACGAACTCTCAACCCTGCTGCGCAAGAAGGTGGTCTGGCACCAGCCGGGCACGATGGACAGGGAGGATGCACGCGATGTGATCGCGACGCTCAACCGGCTCGTGCTTGCGATCGACCGTGAACTTGGGATAAAGGACCCGGACATCGGGACTTATCACTGAACCCGGGCAGGATTTTTTAAGGTGTCCTGGATGCCGGATCAGGAAACCGGCGCCGTGGAGACCGCATCTTTTCCAAAAATCCCGTTTTGCCCCTGATTTTCCCCTTCATTTCACGTCGGTGCAACATGCTTTTATTCTATTAAAACCAATAATTATTGTGAAACGCTCAGATAGTGGCGCGGCTTTTTTCAAACGAAGTCCGATTTCTTCGACGGAGGTTTTCTTTGAACGATACATATGATGCGTCCCACATCACGGTGCTTGAGGGGCTCACGCCGGTGCGGGAGCGCCCGGCAATGTACATCGGGAGCACCGGCAGCCGGGGTCTCCACCACCTCGTGTATGAAGTGGTCGACAACTCGATCGATGAGGCGCTCGCCGGGTTCTGCACGTTGATCAATGTCGTCATCAACACGGACGGCTCGATCGCGGTCGATGACAACGGGCGCGGGATCCCGGTCGACCGGATGGAGAAGAACGGCAAGAGTGCCCTTGAAGTCGTGCTCACGGTCCTGCATGCCGGGGGCAAGTTCGACAAGGCGACCTACCAGGTCTCGGGGGGTCTCCATGGCGTTGGGGTCTCGGTGGTCAATGCACTCTCGGCATCGCTCACTGCCCGTGTATTCCGGGACGGCAATATCTACGAGATGCGGTTTGCACAGGGAAAACCGGTGGCACCAATCTCCCAGCGCGAGGAGATGCTGGACGAACTCCTCATCCGCTACCAGGTGTGGTATGGCAGCCCGGCAGAATTCAAACGGACGGTGCCCCAGCAGAACCGCCCCGGCCAGCAGGACGTCACAGCACTCCCTGCGACCCCCGACGAGATCGAACGGGAGAACCGGCGCCGGTTCCTCGCGGAGTTCGGGTACCGGGTAACCGGGACGAGGATCCTGTTCCTTCCCGACAGCACGATCTTCGAAACGACAAAATTCGATTACGATACGCTCGCCCACCGGCTGCGTGAGCTCGCGTTTCTCAACTCAGGCGTCACCATCCGGATCACCGATGACCGGACGGGTGACCGCGCCGCGTACTGCTATGCCGGCGGGCTCTCCGAATTCGTAAAATACCTCAACGAAGGCGTGGAATGCCTCCATCCTGAGCCGATTGACATCACCAGAAAGGACGAGGAGAACAAGCTCGAGCTCGAGGTGGCGATGCAGTATACCACGGGCTATGATGACAAGATCTACTCGTACGTGAACTCCGTCAGCACCCGCGAGGGCGGGACGCACCTCGAGGGGTACCGGCAGGCAATCACCCGGGCCATCAACACGGTATCAAAGCGCAACAACCTTATCAAGGAAAGTGCGTCCGCCCTCCCAATCCGCGGTGAGGACGTGCGCGAGGGGCTCACATCGGTCATCTCCATCAAGATGGCAAACCCCCAGTTCGAGGGCCAGACCAAGATGCGCCTTGGCAACAGCAACGTGCGCGGGATTGTTGACTCGCTTGTCTATGCAGCGCTCTGCGAATACTATGACGAGAACCCAAAAGTGCTCGCGATCATTGTGGAAAAAGCGCTCGCTGCGGCAAAGGCACGCGAGGCAGCACGCAACGCCCGCGAGCTTGCCCGGCGGAAGAGTTCCCTTGAAAGCTCCGGGCTCCCGGGAAAACTCGCCGACTGCTCGGAACGTGATCCGGACAAGAGCGAGATCTATATCGTCGAAGGGGACTCAGCCGGCGGCTCTGCAAAGCAGGGGCGGGACCGGAAGTTCCAGGCGATCCTCCCGCTGCGGGGCAAGATCTTAAACGTGGAAAAGGCCGGTGAGCACCAGATCCTCAAGAACGCTGAGATCCAGACGCTCATCTCCGCGATCGGGACCGGTGTTGGCGAAAAGTTCGATACCGAGCGGGCGCGCTACCACCATATCGTGATCATGACCGATGCCGATGTGGACGGCGCCCATATCAGGACGCTCCTGCTCACGTTCTTCTACCGCTACATGCTCAAGCTGATCGAGATGGGGTACGTCTACATCGCCCAGCCCCCCCTCTTCCGGATCGCAAAAGGCAAGGAGGAGAGGTACGCGTACAAAGAGGATGAGATGAAGCAGATCTCCGCGGCGATGGGTGAGAAAGGGGTTACCGTCCAGCGCTACAAGGGTCTTGGTGAGATGAACGCCCACCAGCTCTGGGAAACGACGATGAACCCAAAACAGCGGATCTTCAAGCAGGTGAACATCGAGGACGCAATGGAGGCAAACGAGATCTTCAAGACGCTGATGGGAAAAGACGTGGAGGCGCGCAAAAACTTTATCAAGCGCCACGCACGGGAGGTGACGAACCTTGACATCTGAAGGCACCCCGCCCGTGACCGCCGGCAGCACGCTCACGCACCGCGTGGAACCGGTGAGCATCGAGCACGAGATGAAGACCTCCTACATCAACTACGCGATGAGCGTGATCATCGGGCGTGCGATCCCCGATGCCCGCGACGGTCTCAAACCGGTGCACCGCCGCTCCCTCTTTGCGATGTGGGAGATGGGCAACACGAGTGACAAGCCCACCAAAAAGAGCGCGAGGGTGGTCGGGGAAGTCATGGGGAAGTTCCACCCGCACGGCGACACCTCCATTTACGACACCATCGTCAAGATGGCGCAGCCGTTCTCCTACCGCTACACGCTCGTGCAGGGGCAGGGCAACTTCGGCTCGGTGGACGGCGACGCTGCGGCAGCGATGCGGTACACCGAGGTCCGGCTCAACCCGGTCGCCGAGGAGCTGCTCCGCGACATTGACAAGGAGACGGTGAATTTCGTCCCGAACTTTGACGAGTCGCTCAAGGAACCAGTCGTGCTCCCGGCAAAGATCCCGAACCTGCTCGTCAACGGTTCTGATGGCATTGCGGTCGGTATGGCCACAAAGATGCCGCCCCATAACCTCCGCGAGGTCTGCGCCGCGGTGACACTCTATCTCGACAACCCGCAGGTTTCCCTTGATGACCTGATGCGGGTCCTGCCGGGCCCGGACTTCCCGACCGGGGGCATCATGATGGGGACGGAGGGCGTCCGGAATGCGTACGCCACCGGGCAGGGGCGCGTGATCGTCCGCGGCGTCGCGGCGATCGAGGAGTCCGAGAGCGGGATCCGGGGCGACCGGATCATCGTCACTGAGCTGCCGTACCAGGTGAACAAGGCACAGTGGATCGCGGCCATTGCCGACATGGTCAAAGAAAAAAGGATTGACGGGATCACCGATATCCGCGACGAGTCCGACAAGGAAGGGATCCGCGTTGTCTTCGAGCTTCGCAGGGGCACGATGTCGCCGGTGATCCTCAACAACCTCTACATGCACACCCAGCTCGAATCCAACTTCTGGGTGATCAACCTCGCGATTGTCGATAACCAGCCCAGAGTGCTCACACTCCACGGGCTTCTGGAGAGCTTCGTTCATCACCGGATCGAGGTGGTCCGGCGCAGGTCTGAGTTCGACCTGAGAAAAGCGCAGGAGAAGGTGCATATCCTCAACGGGCTGCTCATCGCGCTTGCAAAGATCGATCAGGTGATCGCTGCCATCCGTGCCTCCGACACGGTGGAAACCGCACGCACCGCGCTCATTGCAACGTTCGGGCTCTCCGAACCGCAGGCAAGCGCGATTCTCCAGATGCAGCTCCGCCGTCTCGCGGCGCTCGAGCAGCAGAAGATCACCGATGAGAAGACCGGGCTTGAGGCAGAGATCCTGCGGCTCGTGCACCTCCTTTCAAGCGAGAAGAATATCCGCGACGAGATCCGCCGTGAGACCACAGAGATCTCCGGGAAATATGGCGATACGAGGAAGACGCAGATCGCTCTTGGTGCAGGAGACCTCTCGACCGAGGACCTGATCGAGGACAAGACGGTGCTTGTCTCGCTCACCACGGCAAACTACATCAAACGCACTGACCTTGACACCTACCGGAACCAGCGGCGCGGCGGGCACGGTATCGCCGGCATGATCACAAAAGAAGAAGACGTTGTCGATTCGGTCTTTGTTGCCGAAATGAAGGATTACCTGCTCTGCTTCACCAACACCGGCCGCATCTACTGGCTCAAGGTCTACCAGATCCCCGAGAGCTCCCGGGTGGCAAAGGGCAAACCGATCGTCAACCTGCTCAACTTAAAAGATGAGGTGGTAACGACCGTCATCCCGATCCGCGAGTTCCGCAACGACCACTACCTGCTCTTTGCCACAAAGTCCGGGCAGGTCATCAAGATCCCGCAGGACGAATTTTCAAGCCCCCGCCCGTCCGGCATCTACGCGATTACGCTCCGTGACAAGGACCAGCTGGTCGATGTGATCCAGACCGATGGTACAAAAGAGATTGTCCTGACCACCCGGTTCGGGCGGAGCCTCCGGTTCCATGAGGAAACCGTACGGATAGTCAAACGGAATGCACAGGGTGTGCGGGGAATGAAGATGCGGGGTGAGGATACCGTTGTGGCACTTACCCTTCTCGAAAAAGACCATCTCCTCACGATCTCCGATGTAGGGTTTGGCAAGAGAACGGAATTCGACGAGTTCCGCGGGCACGGGCGGGGAACACTCGGCGTCAGAAACATGCTGCTTGAACGTGATGCCGTTGTCATCGAATCGCGTGCGGTTTCGGGCAGCGATGAGATCGTCGTGATGACCGCATCAGGGATTGTCATGCGGACCCGGGTGGACGAGATCCGGATCATCGGGCGCGGCACAAAAGGCGTCCGGATCATCCGGCTCGATGAGGGTGACCGTGTCATTGGCGTGGCATTTGTCCCGGCTGACATGGACAATGGTCAGGTGCCACCCGCAGAAGAAAAGAACGGGAAGGACGCGGATACTCCCTGACCGTTCCAATAACCCCCCTTTCTCTTATATCCCGATCTTCCTGACCACGCAGGTACAAGGTTTCTTCGCTCTTATTGGCGCATTTTCACGATGAATCTCAAAAATTTGGGGGAGAAGCGGCCTTCACCATTGTTGTAGCATCCCTTTCCCCACGCGAATTGTAATGAGATCTTAACAGGAACTGTTTTTGTCCGGAAGGGAAGATCCTTTTTTGTGAATCTCATGTTCCGTACATCGATCTCTGCTACATCCAAGAGAGAGGGCGACATCATCGATCTCACCGCAGAAGTAAAAAAAGCCGTCAGCGAAAGTGGTGTGAAACATGGCCTTGTCCACCTCTTTGTCCGGCACTCAACCGCAGCGCTCACCATGATTGAGTATGAGCCCGGTGTTCTCTTGGACCTGAAACGGGCACTGTCGGTACTTGCGCCGGACAACGTGGAATATGCCCATAACACCCGCTGGGGGGATGGCAACGGGAGGTCGCATGTCAAAGCGGCGCTTGTTGGCCCCTCGCTCACGGTGCCGGTTGAGAGAGGGGATCTCACCTGCGGAACATGGCAGCAGATCGTATTGCTGGAACTCGACGTGAATGCGGGGAGGGAGCGGACGGTTGTCTGCACCGTGATTGGGGAATGAGTCCCGGTTTTTTTGATTTTTTCCGGTGCATGGTGCTAAACAATCGACGATCCAGCGCCCCCTTCCGTTGAGCAGGTGTTTCCCGGCGTGAACGCATATGATATCTCCTTCCATGCCTTCTCAAGCAACCCCCGGTAGTAGGAACAATCGAACGACCCGGCGTCCCACGCGGGATCGACCTGGTACTTCCGCGCGTCCCTCACGACATAGCTGATCTTCATGCCCGGTACGATACTGACTCCGTTCGTGCGGTACGCGTTCACTGCCGCCCCCTCAATGCAGCGGTGCGCGTACGTGAGCCTGCTGATCCGCCGGTTGACTGCCAGGGCGCTTACCGCTGCATGGGGCAGCTCCTGCACCGCGTGCCGGTAGATTGCGCTGACCCGGTCCTTGACAGCCAGGAGATCCGCGATCGCTGCTGCCCCCGACATCACGGCAAGCATGTCGCGCTGCATGGAGCGGATGTACTCCGGGGTGTCATGCCTGCGTGCCGCGATCCCCCGGACCTTCACACTCCCGTCTGCAAGCCTGCCGTAGTAGTGGCTGTACGAGCCGGACCCGTCGTTCTGCGGCAGGAACACGATCCAGTCGAAGTGCTCGACCTCGGTGAGCAGCCGGGTCGCCTGTTCGACACAATCTTTCAGCGCTCCGACAGGCGACCCCTTCACCCAGAGGCAGTCCACGATCCCGTGAAGGACGTTAAACCCCATCGTCTCCGCGATATCCTTCGTGCGCAGGAGAATGTCGCGGGACCGCCCGGTGATCCCTTCGTGCACCTCGATCCGCCCGAATTTCGCGTTCTTATACCCGGTGTACCCGAAACAGGTCACCAGCATCCACTTGAGGATCGAATCGATGCCGGCATACCGGGGATCCTGCTTCTTTGCCTGTTTTGTCCTGATCCGCAGGCCAAGCAGGGGGTCGAGCACTGCCGGTAAAAAGCCCGCCCTCTCCGGGTGATCGATGGTCTCGGGCGAGAGGTTCGACTGCACGATGATCGAAGGGTACAGCGATGTGAAGTCGATCTCATCCACGTCCTCGTAGACCCCCGGCGCCGGCTGGAACATCATCCCGCCGCGGTCTGCGGCCCTGAGTTCGGCAAACCGGCGCACCTTCTCCGCATCGCTTTTGCGGAACGGGACCGCAATGCCCCGTGTTACCGCCTCGTACACTTCATACCCGGAGATGAGCGTGCCCGGCGTGAACCGGGACGCGAGGTTCGGGGAGAGCCCGGAGAGCCGCGCCGCCATGAGCACGCCGGCAAGCCCCCCGTCGCGGTACACGAAGCTCTGCGCCGTGTCGATCAGGATTCTCCCATCAGGGATGAGTGCCGCTTCCTTGTGCTCGACGCGCCCGTAACTCCAGTACGACCGTGCGTCCATCGTGCGGTACTTCCCGGTCCGGGAAAACGGCAGCACAAGGCCGCAGGCCCGGGCCTGCTTCTGCAGCTTTTGCATCCATGCATCGGCATCCGGCATGAGGATCACGTCAGGGTCGCACGAGGTGACGAGCGCAAAGAGGTCGGCGAGCACATCGCGCTCCGCCCCGTGCAGCCGCTCGGTGCGCCCGTAAACGACATCGATGTCAGAGCAGACAGAAGAGCGTGCCGGGTTGTCCCTGATACGAATTTCCATCTGGCGCAGGTCGCAGGTGAGGTCAGGCGAAAACCGGGACTCTTGCTCTGCGCAGCAGGGGAATATGCGACGCTCTGCCATGAACCGCTGGTCGATGCGCACGTCCACGTTGAAGAGCTGCGCTTCGTACTGTGTCTGCTGCTCGATTGCTTCTGCCACCGTGCGGCCGGCAAAGACCTTGTATCCCGCACGATCGCCAAAGATTGTCGTAAACGTGCACTCCTCTGAACGGTACTCACTCTCCAGCGCCTCGATCATCTCGTGGTGCGGGTGCGGGTCGGGCAGGTGGAGGTAGAACGGCGGGTCGTACTCGTGGTGTACTTTTTTTACCGTGCCGTCCTTGTACCAGAGGTCCACGCCGCCCCGGGGCACCGAATCAAGGATCCACATCGTTTTTTC
Source organism: uncultured Methanomicrobiales archaeon (assembly GCA_903900025.1). Taxonomy (GTDB): domain Archaea; phylum Halobacteriota; class Methanomicrobia; order Methanomicrobiales; family Methanospirillaceae; genus MVRE01. Next base: position 12,101 of record CAIULN010000017.1, read on the forward strand.
CCCGCCCGTCCTGCTCCTGCCGCTTGATCAGCTCGACAAGCACGGAGAAGACCGCGGCCTCGAGCGGGTCGTCGCAGCCATAGAATGCCTCGCTTGCATGCATCGTGGCGAGCGCAACGAGCCTCTCACCGTACGGCTGGTCCTCCTTCCTGAGTGCCCGCGCTGATCGGGCCCAGCGGTCTGCGGTGCTCTTCACGCCCTGCCGGATGCTTGCAAAGCTCCTGCCCATCACGACCCCTCCAGCGTTGTCTGCGCAGGAGGCAGCAGGCCGCCCGGAGGGTACGGCCGGGCGCTGCGGTGCCGGTGGCAGGAGGGATCACCGGCTGGCGTGATCTGGAAGATACGGTCAGCAAAGCGTGCCAGTGCGGAAAACGGGCGATCCATGGATGGCGTGTACAGGATCACGAGCGCCTCACGCCCCGCGTCCCTGAGTGCAGCGGAGACCGGCATGATCATCGTCTCCGCCCCGTCAAACATCGTCGGGTCGTGCTCGACAAAGACGATGGTGTGGCCTGCCTCTTTTACAATGGTGAAGAGCTGGTGGGCGGTGAATGCCCTGCGGACCTCGAAGTTTGCAGAGGTGCGGCTGATGGAGGAGAGAATGCGCGAGTAGTTGCCGCACACAAAGAGGAACAGGAACCGCTGGAGATCCGCGTGGCTGTTGAGGGCAGAGATGATCACCCTCTCCGGGGCGATCACCGCATTGAATGTGCCTGACTGGAGCGTGATCCCGCTCTGCAGTTCGATCCTCATCGCACCGGAACCCTGCTGTTCTGAGACTGATAAGCCTCAGGTTTGCGCGGGGTGAAAGTATCGCCACGCCGGCCAGATGAACGGCAACACCAAATTATTATTAATGGATGCCGGCGATTACCTAGGAGGAACAGTCAGGAAGTGAACGGTGTGCGATCTGTTCATTCCTGTGAGACGGGGGCTGGATTCCGTAGAATGTAACATATACCACGATGTCCGGATGTGCGGGAATGGATTTCGGTTCAACCTTTTTTTATAAATACCGGAGATTGATCAAGGTAATAAAAATTTATCTCCTCCTCGCCGGCCCGGGCCTCATCGTCATGCTCGCCGACAATGACGCCGGCGGCATCACCACCTATGCAGTCACCGGCTCAAAATTCGGGTACGGGCTGATCTGGTTTTTACTCCTGCTGCTGCCGGTTGCGTATGTCGTGCAGGAGATGACCGTGCGGCTCGGCGCTGTGACAAAACGGGGTCATGCCGAAGCCATATTCGATGCGTTCGGTTCGTTCTGGGGCTGGTTCTCATTCCTTGACCTTGCCCTTGTCAACTGGCTGACGCTCATCACCGAGTTCATCGGCATGACCGCGGCTCTCTCCATCTTCCATATCCCTCCCGTCATCACCATTATCATTGTCTCGGTCATCATGATGCTCATGGTACTGCAGGGGAGGTACTGGACGTGGGAGAAGATCGCAATCCTGTTTGCCGCACTCAACCTGATCTATATCCCGGCAGCGTTCCTCGTGCACCCGTCGATCAGTGAAGTCCTCTCTGTCGGCTTTGTCCCCCACTTCCCCGGTGGATTCAACAGCACGCTGTTCTTTTTCTTAATGGCGAACATCGGGACGACAATTGCGCCGTGGATGATCTTCTTCCAGCAGAGTGCGGTGGTCGATAAAGGGATGAAGGAGAAGGATATCCCGTGGGGGCAGATGGACACCCTGATCGGATCCGCGTTCACCGTGATTGTCGCCATCTTTGTCATCGTTGTCTCCGGCACTGTGCTGTACGGGAGCGAGATTGAGAGCGCAGCCCAGGCGGCATCCATCCTGATGACCACCAACCCGTACCTGGGCACGTTCATAGCCATCGGGCTCTTTGATGCAGGGTTCCTCGGTGCGATCTGCATATCGCTTGCGAGCTCGTGGGCATTTGGCGAAGTGTTCGGGTGGGCGCACTCGCTCAACCTGAAGATCCGCGAGGCGCCATGGTTCTACGCATGCTACTTCTTTGCGCTGGTGACTGCGGGGATGGTTGTCCTGATCCCGAATGCACCGCTGGTCCTCATCACCCTCTTTGTCCAGGTGATCGCCGTCACCCTGCTGCCGGCAGCACTGGTGTTCCTGATCCTGCTGCTGAACAACGAAGAGATCATGGGGAAATATAAAAATACGACAGCACAGAACATAGCAGGTGCAGGCATCATCATCGCGATCATCGTCCTTTCCACCCTGTATGGTATTACGACACTCTTCCCGAATCTGATTGCATAGGAGACTGACAGACAGGTGCAACCATGACAGATATTGAATCTCTCGTCGGAACGCGGATCGGCAGCGTGATCCGGAGGTGGACTGACAAAATCACCGAGATCAACCGGAAGTACGCGACGCCGCGGATCAGGATGTCACGCGGGGTGAAGGTGGTATTGCTTTTTCTCCGCCTGTACCTGATATTCCTTGTGCTGCTGCTCGGATACAAGTTCTGGACGCTGCTGGGATGATAGAAGGAGGAGAATAATCATGGGCAACGATACGGGGATCACAAAACCTGCAAAGGCAGACAAACACTATCTGTTGAGCAGTCTGCTTGGCGCAAAGGTGCTGGTGCGTGAAAAGAAGATCGGGACGCTCTCGGACATGATGATCATTGAGACCACCAAGCTCCCCGAAGTAAAAAACCTCCTTGTTTCCCGTCCGTTCGGCGCCCCGCCGCTCCTTGTTCCGTGGGAACAGGTCACAACGATCGTCCCCGGGACGGTTGTTATTGACATCAACGAGGTAAAAAAATTTGAAATGCCGCCCCCGGATGACGCAATCCTGCTGCGGGACCATATCCTTGATAAAAAAGTGCTCGACATGGAGGATGCCGAGGTTGAGGTGGTCTATGATATCCGCCTTGTTGAGCGGAATGAAAAACTCTATGTGACCGAAGTCGATACGAGCAAATATGCACGGCTCCGCCGCCTTGGACTGGAATCCCTCGCCGGCATCCTTTATCCTCAGGGGGATCTCACCAATGACGGTGCGATCTCGTGGACCTATGTCCAGCCGCTCCCCTCCCACATCAGCAGTTTCAAAGGGAACGTGAAATTAAAAGTGCTCAAAGAACGGCTCGCTGACATTCACCCGGTTGACCTTGCCGACATCTTGGAAGAACTTGACCATGACCAGCGGGTCATGATCTTCTCCTCGCTCTCAAACGAGCATGCATCCGATACGCTTGAGGAGATCGAGCCCATCGTGCAGCGGGACATCATCGCGTCCTTGAGCAGGGACAAGGTGGTCCAGCTGATCAATGAGATGACGCCGGGCCAGGCAGCAGATATCCTCTCGGTGCTCCCCCACGCGGGAGCCCACGCGATCCTTCATGCGGTCAACCCTGACAATGCCAAAAAAATATATGCCATTTTAGAGAAACAGGAAGAGAAAGTCATCCATTACACGACGCAGAAGATCCTGAAATTCCCCCCGGACACAACCGTTGAGTATGTCCAGAACGACTACCCGCGGCATGCA
>CAIULN010000018.1 GCA_903900025.1 uncultured Methanomicrobiales archaeon
CGGATCGAATCAAACGGCAGCTCGCGGAGACGGGGCGTACAGCGGACTTCTGCCTCCAGATCAATACCCGCCTTCAGTGCCGCAACCTTCATGGCTGCCTCAGTGCGGTCGCCAAGAACGGTCCAGTGGGGGGAGTTTATATCCGGCGGGATCACCCGTGAATTGTTGCAAAGTCCTCCGGCAATGAGCAGCAGCCGGAGATCGCCATCCACCGGAACCGGCTCTCCGCCCTCGATGATCAGGCCTTCGGGTCTGTACCCGACGCCGGTGACGGTCAACCCGCGGTGAAGGAGCCACAGGTCCCGGACGGTCATCTCGTTCTGGGTGAGTGTCCCGGTCTTGTCCGTGCAGATCACGGTCGTGCAGCCAAGGGTTTCAACCGCTGACAGCCTTTTTATCAGCGCGTTGCGCCGTGCCATACGCTGCGTGCTCCGTGCAAGCGACAGCGTAACAAGCGGCAGCATCCCCTCCGGCACAAACGCCACGACCATGCCCATGGCAAAGATGAAACTTTCGGCAAGGCTCACCCCGACCAGCACTGCGGCAAGCAGGAAAAAAATGATGCCGATACTGCAGGCAATGATGGTCACCACTTTTGTCGCAAATGCCATTTCCCTCTGCAGCGGGCTGAGCTCTTCTTCAACCTGCTGGGTCATGTTGGCAATCTTTCCAAATTCGGTTGCCATCCCGGTGGCAACAACAACCGCCTTTCCTGTGCCGGATGTGACACTCGTGCCAGCGAACACCAGATTGGGCATTTCGGCATAGGCAAGGTCAGACTGCAGGATGCCGTCACGTGTCTTTCGTACCGCGTGTGATTCTCCGGTAAGGGTCGACTGGTCAATCCGCAGTTCGGAGACCTCGACTAGACGGCCATCCGCTGAGATGCGGTCACCTTCGGACAGCAGCAGCACGTCCCCCACAACAAGTTCTTCTGCAAAGATGCGCCGATCCTCACCGTCACGCAGGACGCGTGCATACGAAGGCAGGAGTTTTCTTAAGGCTTCGGTTGCCTTTTCAGCACGGTACTCCTGCCAGAACGAGAAGACCCCGTTGATGACGTTGACCATCCAGATAGCGATGCCGAGCTGGGGCATCTGGGCGATGAAGCCGACCGCACCGCCCACCCAGAGCAGGATCGCCATCAGGTGCGTGAAATTTGCAAAAAACTTTACAATGAGGGGTTTTCCCCTGACCTCACGGATGACATTGCGTCCAAACCGCCCGAGGCGTATCTCAGCTTCTGCCTGGGTCAGCCCGGACGAACCCGTTGAAACAGTCCGGTAGACTTCCGGGACCGTGAGTGCGTGGAGGGAATCATTTTTTTCTGTTTTGCGGGGTTTATCTGATCGTCCCTTCGTACACGGTCACCTGCTTTGTTCAAGGGGATGATTCTTTTAAAGCGTTGAAGCAGTTTGAAATGTTCCGGCTGCTCCTATTTAACCCATCGTGCCGGTTCACAGGAAGCAGCGTGCATGTATGGTTGATTCACCCACTTGTTATTGTAGCAGGACTTCAAGTCCACGGTTAAATACTTTCCACCTCACTGAGCACCGCAGCATCGTTGAAAAAGTCTACAGTCACCTACCCAAAGGCAAGAACATATATTCTGAAAAAAAAGACTGAAAGAATTAATTATTACCAAGGGGTTTTCCACAAATGGAACTAAAAGGAAGCAAAACGGAAAAGAACGTGCTCGCCGCATTCGCCGGCGAGTCGCAGGCACGGAACCGGTACAGCTTCTTTGCGAGCGCGGCAAAGAAGGAGGGCTACGAGCAGATCGGCGCGATCTTTGCGCAGACCGCAGAAGAGGAGCGGGAGCACGCGAAGCTCTTCTTCAAACTGCTCAAAGGCGGCGAGGTGGAGATCACCGCAGCGTACCCCGCGGGCGTGATCGGGATAACGAAGCAGAACCTCAAAGCCGCCGCTGATGGGGAGAAGATGGAGTGGGGCACGCTCTACCCGACCTTTGCAAAGACGGCGGACGAGGAGGGGTTTGCTGAGATTGCCCGCCTCTTTAAGCAGATCGCAAAGGTGGAAGCCCACCATGAGAAGCGGTACGCAACGCTCTTTGCCAACATGGAGAAGGGCGAGGTCTTCAAAAAGGATGTCCCCTCACAATGGTACTGCCGGAACTGCGGGTACGTCCATGACGGGAAATCCGCACCAATGAAATGCCCTGTCTGCGATCACCCGCAGAGCTACTTCGAGCTCTCCTGCGAGAACTATTAATCCCCTTTTTTTCCCGCCGGCACGAAAATGTCCTCCGGTTCGTGTGTGAAACCCGCGCCGGGGCACATGATAACGCCGGAAGGTCAAAGGATAACCCGCGGGAAATTCAAAATCAAAAAAAAAGTGTTTCTTATTTATTTCTTCTTTGCCGGTTTGTCATCGTGATGGATGAGCCGGCACATGTTGACGCATTCCCAGTTCTCGGGCAGGAATTTTCCGTCCGGGCCTGGCTTCATGACCGCGTGGCGCTTCTCCCCGCACACGAGGCATTCCATGAGCCCTGTCTTTTCATCCACCAGTTTCATCACGCGCTCTTTTTTTTGCATCTTTTCATTGTCGGACTGCTGGAGTCATAAAGGCATGGAATGGAGATGCTGGCAGGCAGGATGACCTTTCGCATCACATCTCCCGCGGTGCCGGATCAAAATCCCGTCACATGGGACCCTCTTTTTTCCGTCCATCAGCAAAAGAGAGCCTGCCGGGGTTTTCATCGTGATGGTGCACCTCCTGTTCCCACCCCAAATACCTGGTCCTGCGGCACCAGAGTCCCCCGACACCTCCCTTCATCTCGCTTTCTTTTCACGCGTCCACAGGAAGGCAATGAACGCACCCTCAATGACCAGCACCATGAGGATGATGAGAGGCGGTTTTTCCCGCTGGTATTCCGGCCCGATCATGAATCCCTCGAAGAGAAGGCCTAACGAGAACCCGATGAGGATGGCGGTGAGGACAACTCCTGGCGTGAGATAGTTCCGCAGCACGGGGACCATCGTTCCACCATATGCGTACACTGATACAATAATTCACGCAAAGGTACTTCCAGATCTGGTTTAAGAATATTAATACCCTGTTCCACCACCCTTATCCTCCCCGACACAAATACACTCTCAATGCCAGCTGAGGCACCCGGCCACGCCATATCGGTTACCCCTGCTTTGTTTCTCCAGTCAGAGACGCTCCTCGCTGAACTGGAATGCTGGCGGGAGCTGGTTGCCCGGCACCTTGTGGAACAATATCACGCAATCACCGAACCTGAACTCAACCATACCGCGCTGAGAACGATCCTGCAGGTGCTTTTTGTACAAATCGGGGAAGAACGCGGGTTCGTGGAACATGGCACGCTGCAGCGCCTGTCTGGTCCTGACCATATCCATGACGGTCTTATGAGTGTGGCGGGGGATGGGGGGAGGGGAGCGCCTGCCGGTGTATTCCGGGAGGATGACAGCAGTCGCCCGCCACCGACAGTCGATGACGAAACACTGCGCACGATCATCGGGCGGACTGGATCATCTGAATTTCCTTTGCCGGTATCCGCAATCCCGCTGCCGCACCTTGCGGCTGTGTTCGAGCGGTACCTTGGATCGAAAATGCGGATCGCCGAAGGGTACCGGGTCATGCGGGATGCCAAGTCGGCGGTCAGGGAGGCGGGGGGCATCCATATCACCCCGCAACCGGTCGTCACTTACATGGTAGGGGAGACGATCGGGAATCTTGTAAAAGGGAAAACCCCCCGTGACGTTTCAGAGATCCATATCCTCGACCCTGTCTGCGGTCCGGGGACCTTTCTGCTCGCGGTGTACTCATATCTGCTGGACTGGCACCTGAAATGGTATCGCACCCACCTGGTATCCGTCCTTGCGAGCAACGAGCCCATCACCTCTGCCGGGATCCATGTGCTGGCATCCAGCCTGCCGGTACCGGATAAACAGAGGGGATCAGAAGAGCCCGACCTGCCCGTCCGGTACTGCGGAAAGGGGGATCCGATACACCCTGATTCGTGGACACTCTCATTGTTCGAAAGGCAGCGGATCCTCCTGACTTCAATCTCCGGCGCCGATATCGACAGGGATGCAGTTGAAATTGCCCGGTTCCTCCTGCTGCTCGCAACACTGGATGAATTGACACCCCCCGCGTTGGATCCAACCGGCATCTCCTTTTTGTGCATGACCGCTGAACGGTTGCAAGATACGATCCGCTGCGGGAACACCCTGATCGGGCCGGATTATTTCACCCACAAGCAGGAGCACCCGTTCAATGCTGAAGAGAGGCAGCGGGTGAACGCATTTGACTGGCAGGTGGCATATCCGCATATCCTCATGGGAGGCGGTTTCGATGCGGTCATCGGTGCCCCTCCTGCCCAACGCCCGTTTCCGATGAAGTCGCGCGAGGAGTACTTCCAGATGCATTACGATGTTTATGCGAAGACCGCCGGGCTGTACGGGTATTTCATCGAAATGGGGATGGAGCTGCTGAAAGAGGGCGGGCTCCTTTCATTCATTGTGCCGGACATGTTCCTGCGGGCGCACCATGCCCGTCCCCTGCGAAGGTTCCTGCTCGGATACCGGATCGAAGAGATTGCCGATGCCGGGGAATGCGAGGTCCTTCAGACCGCAAAGATGCGGGCGTGCATCCTGCGTATCGCAAAGCACGGGCCCGGCCATGCGTTCCTTGTATCACGGGTTGTCCGTTCCGGATCGTTCCCTGCTGATGAATGCACCATCGCCCACCGTTTTGCAGTCGACCAGCAATCGCTCGATGACGGGGGGTGGACGCTGGAGGACCGCCGCGTGGAGAGGCTTGTAGAAAAGATCCGTGCAGCCGGTGCACCGCTTGAGGATTGTGTCATGGGACAGATCGAGCGGGGCACTCTTCAGATCAAAAACAACCCGTTTGTTGTCGATGGAGCCGCCCGCGCCCGGTGTATCAGGAAAGACTGGCGCTGTAAAAAATTCTTCCGCCCGCTGTTACGGCCGGCAGACATCCGGCGCTACCGGCCGGAAAAACCGGACCGGTTTGTGATTTCTGGAAAGAATATCCGGGATCTCAAACGGTGCCGGGCAGTCTGGAAGTATCTGCAACCGGTCATGAGCCCGGCACCGGAACCGGCCGGGAATGGACCGGATCAGAAGGTGAATTGTAAGGAACCCCTTCCAAAAGAAACATTGGTACGGGATCTGCCGCCTTCCCCTCCGCTTGTTCTGCCGGTGCCGATTCCAAAGACGCCAAGGATTATCTACGCACCGGTCCAGGAACATCCGGTTTTTTCCTATGATCCCAAGGGATCGAACGTGACCTCACGGATGCTCTGGGAGCTTCCCTGCAGGGACCCGATGCTCGCTGCGATCCTGAACTCAAAACTCGGGCAGTTCTTCATCACGCGGACGTGCCCCAGGACTGAACGCGGGTATCAGCTTAATCCGGAAAAACTCGGTAAATTTCCGGTGTTTACTCCTGATTTCGATAAACCGGTTGACACTGCCCGTCACGATCGCATGGGTGCACACGTCTCCCTGATGCTCGAACTCCAGAAACGGTTCCGTGATGCAAAGCCCGGTGATGAGAAGATCGCTGTGCAGAGGGAGATTGAAGTGACCGATGCCCGCATCGACACGCTGGTGTACGAGATCTACGGGCTGACAGAAGAGGAGATCCGGATTGTTGAAGAGACAACCGGGACATAAATCATCGGAATGTAGCCCATTCTTCCAAAAAATCTCAATAAACCGTTATTTACCCAAAATACCAATTTTAAACCCCATTTTCGGGACGCTCCATTTTCGGGCAACAGATGCATCCGGTCGCAGTGAAAATCGCAAAACGGGTTACAGTATGCGTTGGTTCCCGGGCCTGTTTCCAGCCCGCTAAATTGCACGGTTTTTTCCTGATTTAATTGCTTCATTTGCAAAAAGAGACGATTATAAAGATAATTTTGTCAGGCGTTGGCACCATTTCCACTGGAGATTTTTTACCATTTTCAAATCTTCATCCGTTTGCCAAACGGAGCCCGTATTTCGCTTATTTTATCGAACCTCCGACCGGGAGTGGGGAGGTACGATCGACCCGATGCAAGAGGTATCTTTGGCTTTCGTTTCCCTGACCGAAAAGCTGGAGACGGGACTGGGAAGATACTCAAAGGCGTCCTTGAGTCCCTGGACCTTGGCGGGAATGAACTTGTATGACAGCGGGCTCACCTTGCGTGGGGATTCGTGTACCCGTCAGCCTTCCACCAGTCGATCTCTCCAACTGACAGTTCATGGACGACAAGCCGACGCCAGACCCGCTCGTGCTGGGTGCGGAGCCAGAGCTCCCTCAAAATAAACTCAGGGAACGGGAGCGATCGCAATCCCCTGATCTCATCAGGGAACATCTCTTCGTAAAACCCGTTCGGGTCGATTCGGTACCGGGTCTGCCGCACTTTCACCACACGGGCAGACTCAGGCTTGAAGATCAGGAGATCAAATGGCAGTTCCGCTTTCTCATTTTCCATCCAGTGGTAGCCCATCCGTTCCGCAAATCCCTTCGCCTCAAGTATCGTGGCTGTGGGTCGTTGCCCTCTCATGTGTTTCCTCAGCGCGTTTCGGTTCTTCACCGCTCAATTGATTCAGAAGAAAAGGCGCCGGCAGATATTAAGCATGACGCTTGGGCGGACAGGGGATGGCTAAGCGTGATAACAATCGCTTACATAAGGATAGGTGGGGCGGAATACTATTCCGGCAAAAAAAATTTTTTAAGTCCGGAAAAATTAAAAGATGATCTCCTCTGTTGCAAACCGTACTTTTGGCATCGGTTTATCAGCCGCATACCCTACAGGACAGAGCATCACCGGAACAAGCGGCGGGGGGATGTTGAGGATGCGGGTAAACTCTTTTGGATCGAACCCTCCCATCGGGCAGGAGTCAAAACCGAGTGCCTTTGCACCGTTCAGGGCGTTTCCCAGCGCAAGATAGGTCTGGGCCTGCGACCAGGCAAATTTCTGGTCAGGCGACATACCTCCGGTAAACTGAACCGCCATGCCCGTAACCATCGTATGCACCTCCTCCGGCACGCCATGGGTTTTCAAGAGCACCCCCAGCCTGCGGATCAGGCGGTCGTAATCAGGATCTGCGCAGAAGACGAGCAGGTGCGAGCAGGTGGTGATCTGCTCCTGACCAAACGCCGCAGGTTTCAGCTGCTCCTTTACCTTCTGGTCCGTGATCACCTTGATCTTCCACGGCTGCAGGTTCATTGCTGAGGGGGCGAACCTGACCAGCTCGAGGAGTTCGCGGATCTTTGTTTCGGGGACCTTTCTTGTGTCAAACTTTTTTGTCGCATACCGCGACATCACGATGTCTGCAAATTCCATACTGTCAGCACATCCTTTGCTGTGCGGTTGATCTCTGGATTCCGGTATATATATAGGTAGAGCAGGTTACAAATCGGGGGATGCGATGAACGGTGACGGCAATGAAAAAAGAGGGGAAACAGCATCCTTAATATCCTTTGCACAAGAGTTGATGTCGATGGATATTGTGCACAGCCTCAAGGAGATCGAAGAGTGCGTGGGCAGGCTCTCGGCTGTCCAGAAAATTCTTCTCGGGACCGACGGGTCTGTCACCCAGCTGCTGGAGTCGATCACGGGAAGCCCGATAACGATCACCACCCGGGTACAGGAGATTGTTCAGGCAGATGCCGCTACCGCAGAGAGCCTGAACATCCGGCCGGGCGAACCCGTGAACCACCGGATCGTCGAGCTCAAAGACACGGGGACCGGCAGCGTGCTGATCTATGCGGTCTCAGACACACCCCTCTCCCGCCTGCCGCCATCATTCAGGGAAGACCTGATGAAGGCAGATATTCCCATCGGGAAAATTATCAGGCGACATCGGATCGAAGCGCGGCGGGAGATCCTCAATGCCCGTGTTGACCCTGCCGGTGAGGAGGCGAGCAGGACATTTGCCATCTGCAGGAACGAACCCCTCCTCTGCCGCCAGTACCGGATCATCCACAACAACGAGCCCCTGATCTTTATCGAAGAGCAGTTCCCCTACAACAGGTTCCTTGACGAGCGCCGGGTCATTGTCGAGACCCCGTCGCGCATCCACGTCAGCCTGATCGACCTCCACGGCGGTTCGGGCAGGGTCGACGGCGGGATCGGGATTGCCCTTGACGATCCCCGTATCCTTCTGGAAGCGCGGCAGAGTCCGGAGCTTGACGTGAAAGGCTGCGACAGCCGGACGGCGGAGCGTGTCCGGCAGGTCGCAACCGATGTCCTCACAAGGATACGGGCGGGTGCAAGCGCATCGATCACGGTACGGGCGATCTATCCCTCGCATGTCGGGCTGGGGAGCGGGTCGCAGCTCGCACTCGCCACGGCCCGTGCGATCTGTGAACTCTACGGGCGTTCCATGACCATACAGGATCTCGCCCTGCTTGCCGGGCGCGGCGGGACCTCCGGCATCGGCACGGCTGCATTCGGACATGGCGGGTTCATCATTGACGGGGGGCACCGGTTCGGGCCCGGTGGCGACAAGACCGGGTTCGCGCCTTCGTCGGCGTCACGGGGCGTCCCCCCGCCGCCCGTCATCGTACGCCATGATTTTCCTTCGGACTGGCGCATCCTGCTCGCCACCCCGGACCTGCCGGTGGGTGCGAGCGGAAACCGGGAAGTGGATATTTTCAGACAGTATTGTCCGGTCCCTCTTGATGAGGTACGGGCGCTCTGCCACGAGGTGCTGATGCGGATGCTCCCCGCGATCGTGGAGCGCGACCTTGATCAGTTCGGTGCAAGTATCGATGCAGTCCAGAAGATCGGGTTCAAAAAGATCGAACACCAGCTCCAGCCACCGCAGATTGCCGGACTCCTTGAAACGATGCGGAGTGCCGGCGCTGCCGGTGCCGGAATGAGCTCGTTCGGGCCCGCGCTCTACGCAGTGGGCGACACGGGCGTAAAGGAGATCGAGCGGGCGGCACAGTCGTTCATGCAGGATCGGGGCGGGGGGACAACCCTCATTACGTCCGCCCGCAACTGCGGGGCGGCGGTCAGGGTGGCATGAACAAACATACCGGGGACAAAAGAGGACAATTCCCCACCGCAACAGGAGCGGTGCTATTTCCCGATCTTCACCAGCATCTCTTCGAGCGAGGGGTAACGGGACTCGATCTTCTCCACGGTACCTCCCGCCTCGGTGATGAGTGCCGTCGTCTCGTTGAGGTCCTGCATGCTCTCTGCGGAACAGACAAAGCTCCCACCTTCCTGGGCATAGGTCTTTGAATGCCCCAGCAGCCTGCCAGGGTCGGCAATCGAGAAGAAGATCGTGTAGGTAAGCGAACCGAACTGGTCACGCAGCTGGGACATGCTGCCAAACGCGACCATCTTTCCCCGCCGAAGGATCATCACCTTGTCACAGATCGCCTCGACCTGGTACAGGTTGTGGGCGGAAAGGATAACCGTTTTTTTCTCGCGCCTGAGGGTCCGCAGATAATCGGCGATGAACCTTGATGTCATGGGGTCGAGCCCGCTCGTCGCCTCATCGTAGATCAGCAGGTCCGGGTCATGGATGAGCGAGCGTGCGATCGCCGCCTTGCGTTTCATCCCCTTTGAAAATTCCCCGATCTTTTTGCCGTTCGGTTCGAGCGAGAGCACGGCAAGCAGCTGCCGGCAGCGCTCGCGGATCACCGGTGGCGGGAGCCCGTAGATCTCGCCAAAGAAGGAAAGGTAGTTCTCGACTGTCATGGTCTCGTAGAGCCGTGATTCCTCGGGAAGGTACCCGAGCATCCCTTTCAACGCGACCGGGTCTTTCACCACATCGATCCCGTTGATGGAGAGGGATCCCGAGGTCGGTGCAATCAGTCCCGACATGATCTTTAACAGTGTCGTTTTGCCTGCACCATTGTGCCCGATGATCCCGAAGATCTCCCCGTCCCAGAACTCAAAACTGACGCCGTCGAGTGCAGTAAAGCCATCGAACTTCTTGACAAGGTCGGTCGCGGTGATCATGGTTTATAATGAGGTATTTGCGAATCCAGATTAAGGTTCGGATAGTCACATGCGGATCGTCTCAATATCCGAGCGTTAACCCGACACCGACCTCTCCCACCGGTGCGATACCCGCGAGCGCGATCTTTGCCGCAAGCGAGGTGCAGTGGCAGGGGTGGAGAGCACCCGGCCTGACACCGTTCAGGTACGCACGCGTTGCACCGAGCGTTTCTTTGTCGGATTCTTTCAGGTGGAGCCCGCCGATCACGTCACGGACCCGCGGCTCGCCGCAGACCTTTTTTGCATATTCAATGATGTTACAGATACCGGAGTGGGAGCAACCGGTGATAATCACGAGCCCTGCGGGGGAACGGTACGCAAGCGCGGTATCGTCCAGCACCCGATCGGGCTCCATGCCATCGGGCGTGATGATCGTGCGCTTCTTGTGCCGGTCCGGGACCACGTCATCCACCGTCCGTTCAACCTCGCCAAGGAACACGAGGTCGCCTGTCAGCCATACGGGCGTACGGCTGGTCGTGACAGGGAACTGCCGGGCGAGCCTCGCCTCGTCAACGGGTGAACCGACATCTGCGAGCCGGGGCATCGGGCGGGGGTAGAAACAGTGCGGGTGGGCAACGACCATCGGGATGCGGTGAGGGCGCTCCTCGATTGCTGCTTCCAGAAACAGGCGCATGAGGGACGACAGCCCGCCCGTGTGGTCGATATGCCCATGCGAGAGCACAATGTAATCGAGGTCGAGGAGGTCGATGCCCATCTTTCCCGCGTTTACAAGGAACAGATCGGAATACCCCGTATCAAACAGGATGCGTTTATTGCCGCATTCAAGGTACAGCGATAGCGCCGGTTCGCCGCTGAAATAGCGGTCCACAAGCGTCGCATTGTCCACGAGTACCCGCAGACTGAGACCCTGCATAGAGAAAAAGAGGTGGTACCGGCAGATAGACTGATCGTTTTTTTGGTGTGCTCCATGCTCCTGTAAGAATGCGTGAATATTTGAGGAATCCGCGTGAGTATTGTATAACCCAACGGGAGCGCTGATCAGGAAAGGGGATCCCTTTCCCCTGCACCTGTCACGATCCCACAAAAAGGACGCGTATGGGCGCAATCGCAGATATCACCACCATCGCGCGATGGGAAGTAAAGCGGACAGTCACCCAGATGAGCAGGGCTACGCTCCCGCTCGCCATCGTCCTCTTTTTACTCCTCATTCTCGTCACCGGCTTTGCCGCAAAAAGCGGCATGCACCTGCAGGACGGGATGTATGAGGCGGGGGTTGACGACCCTGCCATCGCCCGGCTCCTCGCGTCCGACAACCGGTTCTCGGTGTACCTGCTTGACACAGAAACCCTCGGGCAGAACCGGCAGGCATTCGACATTGTCATCATAGAGGGACAGGTGCTGGGGAGCGGATCCGAGCGCGGCAAATCGGCGATAAAGACCGTCGAACGCGATTATGCGAAGTACACAAACCGGGTGTACAACCAGCAGGACGACCTCTTCGCCGCCTATCCCCTCTGGATCGATCTCCAGAGCGTCAAATCCGAGCTGGACTTTCTTGCCACCCAGAGCGGGCAGTATATCTCCGCCCGCCCCGGCGCGATGGCACCTGTCCCGGAAGGGGAAGTCCGCACCATCCCCACACCATCCGCGACACTCGCGATCAGCAGAGAGGAACTGAGGAAGGAACTTGCGAAGTCCGAGGCCGCAAATTCCCAGATATCCCGCTATACCGAGATGCTCTCGTCATCTGATTCCCCGACGGGCAGGTTCAAGACGCCGTCCCAGCTCTCGCCGCCGCTGCCTTTTGACTCCATCATCCTGATCTTCGTCTTCATCTTCCCGCTCTACTTCACCTCGCAGTTCTTCATGATGAGCATCATGAACGAGCGCATCGAAAGGAAAGGGGAGGTGCTCCTCTCCACGCCGGTACGTGCCGGCTCAATTATCACCGGCAAGGCGCTCCCGTACCTTGCCGGCATGCTCGCGATCTCCGCAGCGCTCACCGTGTACCTCAGGGCATCCCTGCTGATCATGCTGCCGCTGATCCCCGTCATCTTCTTCTTTCTTGCTAATGCGCTGATCATCGGCATGGTCTCGCGCAGTTTCAAGGAACTCTCGTTCATCTCGATTTTCTTCTCCACAGTCGCCACCTCCTATCTCTTCTTCCCCAGCATCTTTGCCAACGTCCACGTGATCAGCCTCATCTCCCCGCTCACCCTCATCATCCTCACCCTGCAGGGCACGGCATACACCGCGGGCGACTACCTCTTCTCCACGTCGCTCTTCTGGATCACGTCCGCGGTGCTCTTCTTTGTCGCCGTCACAAATTTCAAGGATGAGCGCCTCTTTTCCGAGAGCAGCCTCATCCCCCGGATCCTCGGGTTCATCGAAGAGAGCATGAGCAAAAAGCACCCGTTCTTCTCCACCTTCCTGCTGAACGGTTTTGCAATCCCGTTTGTCTTCATGGTGCAGCTGATGTGCCTTGTGCTCTTTTTTAACCTGCCCATGCCGTACTCGCTCATCCTTCTCTTGGTCTTTGCTGCCGGGATCGAGGAGCTGGTAAAATCGATCGGGATCTTTGTGCTCTATGCACAGGATCCCGCATTCCTCTCGTGGAAGAACCTCGTTTTCGCGTGCGCTGCGACCGCCGTCGGCTTTCTTGCCGGGGAGAAGCTCCTGCTCCTCATCACGTTATCCCAGATCACCGAGTCTGTCTTTGGCAGCATCCTGTTCCTCTCGCTCGGCATGCTGTATCTCCCGCTGCTCCTGCACTTTGCAGGGGTCTTTGTCGTTGCCTGTGCCCTGAAGTTTGGCGGCAGAAAATGGTTTGTCCCCGGTATCTTTGCGGCAACCGCAATCCACTGCCTGTATAACCTCTACTTTATCTTGGGGTGGCTGCGATGAACCCGCGCCACCTGTCCATCATCGCAAAGAAGGAATTCCGTGGGTTGCTCAACGAGCGGACGATCCTGCTCGCCGTGCTCCTCCAGCTCTTCATCGCGATGTTCTCGTCATTCCTGATGGTCGGGCTCACATCGATGTACGACCCCTCCTCCCTCTCGAAATACTCCAGGTTCCGGTACAGCATCGCCTATACCGGCAACGATTCGGCGCTTCTGGAATATCTGGAAAATAGCCCTGACTTCAATGTGTACGGCATGGAGCTCTCCCCTGCGGTTGCCGCCCTTAAGGAGCGCAAGCTTGCCGCCGTCATATACATGCCGGATACCGCACCGGACGCGGTTGATCCGGTCAAGATCACGCTGTATACGCTGCAAAATGACCTCCAGAGTGCGATTGTCAACGTAAAACTCAGGGATATTTTCCTGAACTATGAAAAAGACCTGCGCACCATCCGGGGAGCCCGCCTGACCGAACAGCCTCTCCCACTCCAGGTGCCGGCGCGGCGCAGTGGTGGTGACTTCTACGAGTTCGTGTACGGGCTTTTAATCCCGCTTCTTGTCTTCATGCCGGCAATCATCGCATCAGCACTTGTGATCGACCTTATCACAGAGGAATACCAGCACGAAACACTCGAAACGCTCATCTCGACACCAATCACCTTTTCTGAGATGGTATGGGGCAAGGTGCTGGCCTGCGAGCTGCTCGTCCCCGTCCAGGCGGGCGCGTGGCTCTTTTTGCTCATGGTCAATGGGATCGCGATCGAGAATGTTCCATCCATCCTCCTTCAGGTCACGCTCACCTCTTTCCTCCTGATCCTGCTCGGGGCACTGACCGCGCTTCACTACCGCGAGCGCACCGCGGCGCAGTTCATCTTCTCGACGGCACTCGTGGTCGTGATCCTCTTTACGCTCGCCCTGCCGGCAAACCCGCTCAACCTGCTGACCCGGCTTGCCGTCGGAACAGCAGGAATGGAGCAATGGATTGTGCTCGCGGGAGTTATTGGCAGCGGAGCATTGCTCTCGGTTGCCACCCAGCACTACGCGGAGAAGATCGGGCGGGAGCACCACACCGGATAAAAAAAGGGATTCAGTTTCCCTGGTACGCCCCGCCAATCATCAGGGATTCGTCCTTTACCTTATAGGTAATACCGGATGTGGTGGTTACGTAGACCTCGCAGCGGTCGCTCCCCCGGGTACCACGGATAACAATTTCATCCCCCTGCCGGGGCTTCTGGCCGTCACGCATATATTGCACTTCCTGGGTGCCATCAGAACGAGTGACCCGCATCATGATCTTCTGGACAAACAACAGTCCCTTTCCGCCATTATAGTGCAGGATGAGATCCGAGTATGTCCGGTCTTTTGAGAGCTGGAGATCGACCTGCTGCGCATCCGGCAGGGTACGGAGCGGTTCGGGCGTGGACGTGGGAACCGGCGGTGCGGTGGTCGGGGGGGGCGGGGTGGCGGTAGGCAGGGGCGTTGCCGGAGGAGCCTGCGGCGCGTTCGTGCACCCGCTGCAGGATATGAGCAGTACAAGCGTGATCGCCATGGCCGCGGTGATGAGGGGTTTCATGTACGATGATCTCCTTTTGTGCTATAACTCGTTTGTGCCCGGATCCCATTGCGGCGCGGTTCTTTTTATGAACGGAGACTTTTTGGTCAGGACAATACTCAAAGAATCCCCAAAAATCGCACCAAATCCGTACCAGAACCGTTAAATTAAAAAGGACATCGGGTTTAATGTTAGTTATCAGGAGAGAGGGAATGTTCTGTCCGAAATGTGGAAAAGAGACTGACGCTTCCGGAAAATTCTGCCAATGGTGCGGGTCGGACATCGAAGCTGTCGCACCAAGGGCGGTTATGAAGACCGAACCAGAGGAGGAGGAGGAAGAGACCCCCCTGACCGGCAATTACGCCGGTCTTGGCAGGAGGTTCTTTGCATTCATCATCGATGCGATCATCCTGCTTATCTTCATCGCGGTTGCTGCCACGTTCTTCAACCTTGTGCAGGGTATCAAGTATTTCTATTACATCACCGTCCAGAGAGCACCGATCTATTCCCTGACCGAGGCAGGCACGACTGATGCTGCCATCAACCCGATCATCGCGTCGCTGGGGGTGCTCTTCATCATCATCCCGTGGCTTTACTTTGCCGGGTTTGAATGTTCGCGGGGCCAGGCAACCCCGGGAAAAACGCTCTTGGGCATCGTGGTTACCGACCGGGAGGGAAACCGCATCAGCTTCGCCCGCGCCACGCTCCGGCACGTAGCCAAGTTTATCTCCACGGTCATCATCTTCATCGGATTCATCATGATCGGACTCACCAGGAAGCGCCAGGGACTGCACGACCGCATCGCAGGGTGCCTTGTGCTCATTCTGGAATAACTTTTTTAAACCGGTTACCCATCAAAAAAAAGATTGTTATTTGTATCTGACTTTCATTGCCACAAGGACGACGACCAGCGCAAACGTGATGGTGTTGGCAAGGATGATGGGCAGGGACCCGATATGAAACCCGTAGACTGCCCAGAGCAGCATGCCCAGGCCAAATAAGGTGAGCATAATAAATGAGATGTCATGAGTCGAGCGGGTCCTCCAGCTCCGGATCACCTGCGGGAGAAACGAAATAGTGGTGAGAGTCCCTGCCATGTACCCGATAAGAATTGTTGTCTCCATGAAAATCTCCTGAAGTATAGGCTCCGCACACCATTAAACCAGCGGGACAAAAGAAGGGTGCCGGGGCGGGGGGCGAAAGTGGGTGACGGAAACCCCCGTTTTGCATAAGAGTAGTATTATTAAACCTGATACAAATCATCTTTACAGGTTACGTATGGAGGGCATTCCGGTGAACGGGCGGCTGATACGGGCGGCTATGGTTTCCTGTACCGTGCTGCTTGTCCTCCTGCTGTTCCAGCCGGTTTTTGCAGCAACATCGGGCAAGGTCGAGATCACGGCTGATGTCGTCCTGCCCCCCCCCATCGCAGATTTTACGGCAGATATCACCGAAGGGACGGCCCCGCTTGCCGTGAAATTCACCGACACCTCCACCGGAAGCACGATATCGTGGGCATGGGAGTTTGGTGACGGTACAACGTCATCCGAGAAGAACCCGGTGCATGTCTACACAGCAAAGGGCAAGTACACGGTCGCCCTGACGGCAGCCAACGGTGCGGGCAGCTCCACAAAGACCGGGCACAACTTCATTTCGGTGAAAAAACCAAAGCCCCAGCACAAGCCCCATGCGGATTTTACCGCAGCACCGCGTACCGGCACCGCACCGCTGGCCGTGCAGTTCACCGACGCCTCGGCAAACGATCCCGACTCGTGGAGCTGGCACTTTGGCGACCTCTCGGAGCCATCTTCTGATCAGAACCCGTCGCACACGTACACAAGGCCCGGCAGGTACACTGTCACGCTCCATATCTCCAACGAGCGGGGCGATGATATCGCGATCAAACCGAATTACATCGAGATCCCCGAACCGGCGCTGAAAGCGGCCTTTACCGGAACACCGCTCACCGGCACCGCACCGCTCACCGTCCGGTTCACCGACACCTCAACCGGCAGCCCCGGCCTCTGGATCTGGCGCTTTGGCGACGACCCGTTCGATTTCTCGTTCCAGCAGAACCCCGTCCATGTATACCGCCATGCCGGCAGCTACACGGTGCGGCTGACTGTCTTCCGGATGGGCGAAGCTGACACGGAGATCAAAGACAGGTACATCACGGTCGCCAAGAAATAACCTCCTCCTCCTTTTTTTTACAGGCGTTCTTTCGATTCCTGCCGGCGCGAACGCCGTTATTTCCTCCATCGCCTGATTCCGGAAGTATCTCACAAGTCTTATTATCCGGTTTGTTGTATGCTCTGGTATTCAAACAGGAAGTCTGAATGATGAATAGCAAACTGGTTCTTGGAATTGTCCTGCTGGCGCTCCTCACGCTGACGGGTGTGGTGAGTGCGGATATGGTAGGGAAAGCAACTGTAAGCGGGGATGTTCCACCGACTCTTGAACTGACAGTAAGGGGTGATGTTTCAAACTGGCAACTGAAACAGTCCTGTAGTGAACCTTCAATTGGTGTGTTTTTAGACGTCACGGACATTGGGAACGTGAACGGTTATCATATAATGGTGGCGGATAAAATGGACCCAGATCTCTGTAAAAATCCAAAACCCGCGGGATCAGAAGGTTATATGACGGTATATAAGGATAGTTCCTGTGCTGCTGGCTGGGGTTATGCAACTCCAACTCATCAGCTAGCGATGCCATTATGGATCCTCGATTATGGTGGTCAATGGGGTTATCTTGAATTAAGTGGAACAGATCATCTATTATTGACAAGTACTGAATGGCCTGATTATAACTCCTACCCAATTCGGTTTCAACAGTGCCTCGCTGTTGGTGAGAAGCCCGCCAGTGTTTATGGCGGTAATGGATACCGCATCATCGTAACCTTCACTGCAGTGCCGAACTGATCGAGATCCATCGCGCCGGATCGTCCCGGCATCCCAACCTTTTTCCTGTTCTTCCCGCCATCACCGGGACTTCATAATGGTGCACCGGGCCGTCGCATGTCAATTTCAGTAGTATTATTATCCCGTTTGCGGTATGCTCTGGTATCCCCAAGGAGGGGTATGAACGATGAATGCCAATCTGGTTCTTGGAATTGTCCTGCTGGCGCTGACAGGCATCGTGAGCGCGGAAACAGCAGGAAAAGCGGACCTGAGCGGGGACGTGCATATTCCGCCGACTCTTGAACTGACAACATCAGGAAGTATTACCAACTGGGTATTAGAACCTGATAGTTTGAGCTATAACGCAAAAACAGGGGTTACAATTACGGTCACAAGTAATGGAAATGTCGATGGCTATCATGTATCCGTGGCTGATAAACTGGATCCACTTCAAACAGGTGGTGTCTCAAAACCAGCGGGAACAGCAGGTCACATGAGTACGTATTGTGGTTCAGATCCCACGGATTACTGTGGAGTTGGCAAACTCACAAACCCTGTTGAAATTGATGACTTTTCCTTTGATCCTGAGGGGTCATATTTTGTTCATGTGTGGGTAAGCGGTGCAGATCAGGAATTATATCATAATAATTATGAACAATATGGAGTACCGGTCAACTATACTCCAACGTTCGAGCAAATCGTCGGACCTGATGATAAACCTGCACGCTGGTATGGGTCGACCGGTTACCGGATAATCCTGACCTTCACCGCCACACCGAACTAAACACAATGAGTATGCCGGGATCCATGCCGGCACCCCAACCTTTTTCCTCATCCTGAACAGAGCAATCCTCAGGATGATGACGATGCGTTCCGTTCTTATACGCTACAACCGGATTCTGCCCTGTACTGCCCTCCTTGTCATGCTCGCCGCCCTTCTCTGCACCCCGGCAAGCGCCGGGATCGCGGTTGCAGGAGCGAAGTACATGGGCGAGATCGCACCGGGCGAGACGTATGTCCACACTATAACCGTCAGCACCAAACCGACCGATGCTGCCATGGATATCGTGATCGACGTCATGGGGTTTGGTCAGGGGGCTGATCGGGGCTATACAACACTCCCTGCCATCCAGGACACCGGGCAGTACAGCGCCCGCCCGTTCATCACGCTCGATGCCAGCTCGTTCACACTCAAGCCGGGCGAATCAAAGACTGTGAAGGCAACGATAGCGGTACCGAAGAACGCGGGTGCCGGCGGGCGGTACGCGATGATCTATATCCACACCAAGCCCGGCGGCGGGGGGACGACCGGCGTAGCCGCTGCGATTGGGGTGCCGGTGATGGTGACCATCAAGGGGCAGCCGGTCACCGAGACGGGATCAATCACGGATATCAAAGCGGTGACGAGATCTGACGGGAAGACAGCAATCGTCACGAAGTTCCGGCATACCGGCAACCATCACTATTACGGGGCGACGAATGCCGTAACGGTGACCGACGCTGCCGGCAAAGAGGTCGCGACGGTAACGCTCGATCCATCGGCAACCGCGATCATCCCGGGAGCGACGGTCACGTTCGAAGCGGTAACGCCAACCCCGCTTGTGCCGGGCACGTACACCGCGGAATCGAAAGTCACGCTCCCGTCCGGAACCGTGCTTGACACAAAAAAGATGCCCGTTGAGGTTGCCGCCGCTCCTGCCGGGGAAGCACCCGCAGGAACTGCCTCACTGGCAACTCCAGGCACCGGCACCGGAAAAGGTTCCGGCGGGGCGGATATCGTGCAGGGTACCGTTGCAGCGCCAGGCGCAAATGCGACGTATTCTCCGGGTCCCTCACCGCTGATCATCTGCGGGATGCTTGCGGCAGCTCTCCTGCTGTGGTGCAGGAAACAATAACCAATACCTTCTTTTCAGAACTTTTCCCGGGGGGCCTGATCCTCGCGCATGTTATTCTCCATCGTCCAGAACCATGCCTCGCCGTGAGCGACGCGGAAGATCGCAAGCTTCGCATCCTTCGGGACTGCTTTCATAAGGTCTGCAACCCATGGCCGGTCCTTAAAGAGATGCTCTTCGAGCGCCTTATCCTCCAGAAACTCGACCTTTCCGGTGACCCGCATCATCCTTCCGGCACCCCGTTCCCCCAATTGCATAGAAGCAGAGCTCGACTTTCGGGTTTTTCTTCAGGAAACTCGATGATCACATCCACAAACGTGGTGAGCTGGGAGAGGATCTGCGGGTCGAGCCCTTTCTCGACCGCAGGGAAGATCCCTGAAATATCCATCAGGCGGAGCTTGTTGGTCACAAAATGGATGAACTTGCTGATATTTGGCGACGAGGTAGACCAGCATGGTGCTGATCGAGTCATAGAGGATGCAGACCTTTTTGCCGGACAGCTGTTTGAAGAGTTCAGTCACCGCGATTCCCATGTCGGTTACGTTCGCAGGATTGTTCACGTACCGCACGACGCCCGGCTGACATGGCATGAAAGAGCCCGTACCACTATCCTGCCTCTTTCATTGAAAGTACTATCCGCCTGAACGCAGGGGGATACGAGAGGTATCCTTTCTCGCGGAGGGGATCGCAGAAGATGAGGGATGACCCGACCTTCTCCACGGTCATGATAGAGGAATAAAACCTGACCCGCCGCACCTCAGCGATGCCAAGGTACGGTGCAACTTCACGGGCATTTGTATTCCTGAACTTTTCAATCACCTCGCCCCCGGAAAATCCACAAAAGACCGTGTAGTACCTGACCGTGAAGGCAGCATCATCTTCCGTGATCACCAGCCACCGGAACGGGTTGATTGTCGGCACCCTCCGCCCCGGAACCATGACCCTGACATACAGGAACGCACCTGTCCGGCAGGCAAGGTAGAGGACAATGATCGCGGCATAGAGCGTGAGTCCGGAGATGATTGGTACGCGGTTGACAACAATCGGCACCGAAATACCGACGGCAGCGCCCATCACAAGCAGGCTGGGCCCGGGGAGGATACCCGGCGTGTATTTCCTGTCAGAGAACGGGGCGAGGATTGGAATACCCGGGCAGGCCAAAATGTCGAGGAACAGGTGCAGGAGAGCGCCACCAAGGACGAGGGCGAATGCTGCAATGACGGAGCCGTAATTGAATGAGGAAGGGACGATACCGGCGATGCTGATCCCAAGGATTGAGAGGCACGCGAGCGCTGACATGACGACAGCCCCTGCGATGCTATGCGCAATGCCGCCATGCGTACAGAGGTAGAAGCGGGGGGATCGGTCGGAAACCAACGAAAAGAAGATGTCTGCATCGGGGATGACCGCACCGATGACGGCGAACGGGATGAAATTCGGCAGCCCGAGTGCAAGGAGGATGATGGCGGCGATGAGTGCATGGGAGAGGGCATCCACAGGAGAGGGTTGCAGGTGAGGAGAGAAAAGGATTGGGGATGACGCAGTCAGGCAGACTTTTTTTTTTAAAAAGAGACAAAGAAGGCCAGGGCCGAGATTCGAACCCGGGTCGGGGGATCCACAGTCCCCTAGGATAACCAACTACCCCACCCTGGCAAATTCCTTTTTACATTGGCAGTGGTCGCACTTTAAGGTATCCTTGTGAAAAACGGGAAAAATTCACGCCGTATGTGATCTTCCCCTCCGCTCCCCTTTGCCAGGGAGGAAAAAACACCGGGCGTTGACCCCTTTCGGTGACTATTAATATCCGCACTTGTCCAGTAATGATCAGGTTGGCATGGACGGTTTATCCGTAGTATCATAACGTCACAGGACTGCACCTTTTTTTGTGCGGCGACGGAGGTTTCGCGCCGGCGATGCGTGTCCTGCGATGGACCGGTGTTGGCAATGGCGCAGAATCCAAAAATCCGTACACCCATCGTCTGCGTGATGGGGCACGTAGACCACGGCAAGACATCGCTTTTGGACCGGATCCGCGGCTCATCGGTGGTTTCGTCCGAGGAAGGGTCGATCACCCAGCACATCGGTGCCACGGTCGTCCCCATTGAGGCAATCCGGGCGATGAGCGGCAGCATGGAAAAAGTGCGGATCAATATTCCCGGTCTTTTGTTCATCGATACACCGGGCCACCACGCCTTCACCACGCTGCGGGCACGCGGCGGAGCGCTTGCCGACATGGCGATCCTTGTCGTGGATATCACGCAGGGGTTCCAGCCGCAGACCATCGAGGCACTCCAGATCCTGCGGAACTGCAAAACACCGTTTGTAATCGCAGCGACAAAGATCGACAGGATCCATGGCTGGAGGGTGAACACCGGCGAGACCTTTGTATCTTCGTTTGCCAAGCAGAACGAGCGGGTCAAAGGTGATGTGGAGCACAAGACCTACGAGATCGTGGGCAGGCTCGGCGAACTCGGGTTCTCTGCTGACCGGTTCGACAGGGTCGCCGACTTCCAGCGCAACCTCGCGATTGTGCCGGTCAGCGCCCATACCGGTGAGGGCATCCCTGACCTGCTCCTTGTCATGATCGGGCTTGCCCAGCGCTACATGGGGGAGGAACTTACCTTGGTTGTCGAAGGCCCTGGCGCCGGTACTGTTCTTGAGGTAAAAGAGGAGCGTGGGCTCGGGATGACGCTGGACGTGATCCTGTTTGACGGCACACTCTCCATCGGCGACGAGATCGCGGTCGCTGCAAAAGATGATGTGGTTGTGACCAAAGTGCGGTCGCTGTTACAGCCCCGCCCGATGAAGGAGATCCTTGTTGAGGACCGGTTCGAACGCGTGAAGTCAGTCGTTGCAGCAGCGGGAATCAAGGTCACGGCGCCGAACCTTGAAGGGGTACTCGCAGGTTCCCCGCTCTTTGTCATCCGCGGCAACCGGGACGAGGTCGAATCAAGGATCAAAAAGGAGATGAGCGAGATCCATGTCAACCTCGCCGATGAGGGGCTCGTGATCAAGGCAGACACGATCGGGGCGCTGGAAGCGCTCTGCAAGGAACTGGAAGCAAAAGAGATCGGTGTGATGCGGGCAGAGGTCGGGGCGGTGAGCCGGCACGACCTGATCGAGACCGAGACGATCAAAAACCCGTACTACCGCGCCCTGCTCTGCTTCAACACCCCGATCCTCCCTGACGCTGCAGAGATGATTAAAAATCCGCTCTACACGCAGGTCCGGGTCTTTGACGGAAAGGTGATCTACCAGCTGATCGACCAGTATGTTGCATGGCGGGACGAACAGAAGCGCCTTGCCGAACAAAAAAAATTCGAACATATCGTCATGCCGGCAAAGATCCGCCTGCTTCCTGACTGCGTTTTCCGGCAGAGCAATCCTGCCGTTGTCGGGGTACGGGTGCTCGGCGGCAAGCTGCGCAGCGATGTCGGTCTGGTCAAACTGGACGGCAAAAAAATCGGGCACCTAAAGACCATGCAGATGCGCAGCGAGACCATCCGCGAAGCGGACGCGGGACAGGAAGTGGCGATCTCGATTGAGGGGGCAACAGTCGGGCGTCAGGTAAGCGTGGGAGATGACCTCTTTGTGGACATCCCCGAACGGCACGTAAAAGTGCTCGAGCGGGAAATGATGAAAACGTTAAACCCCGCGGCACAGGATGTGCTCGCCGAGTTCACGAAGATGCGGCGCAAGGCGGATCCCTTCTGGGGTAAATAAGGATTTTTTTTACGCGAGGATTTAATAGAGTATCCAGCGTAGTAGATGGGTACTTCTCATGAGTGAGCGGCAGCGCCGATAACCAAGAGATGACCCATGTCCCGGACGAGGGGCACGGGAATTTACAGGAGTTTTCACATGGTGGAGTTCAAGGTCGTTGTTTCAGACCCAAAGACAGGACGCGCCTATAACGTCGATGCAAGCGGAGGGGCGGCGGGTGCAATTGTTGGTAAAAAGATCGGGGACGAAGTGGACGCCGGTCCGCTGGGACTTTCAGGCTATAAACTAAAGATTACCGGCGGGTCTGACCGGACCGGCACGCCGGCAAACAAGAGCCTTCCCGGTGCAGGCAGAAAGAAGCTCCTTGTCGCCAAAGGCACCACGGGGTTCCACCCGAAGATGGAGGGGCAGCGCAGGAGAAAGACGCTGCGCTCAAAGGAGATCACTTCGGACTTTGTACAGGTGAATGCCAAGATCACTGCTTATGGCGACAAAGCTCTCGAGGAGATATTCCCGGCAAAACCTGCCGATGACAAGAAGGCAGGTGCAGAAAAACCAGCTGAGAAAGCTCCCGCAAAGAAAGCTGCTGAAAAGAAGGCGTAATACATTATTTATTCTTTTTTACACTGGTTTTCAGCGCCTCAAGTTTGTCTGCAAAGGGGACATTGTGCCGCTTTGCGATGACCACAACTGCTGCTTCTGGCAGCAGGTTGCCATCAAAACCCTGCCTGATGAGGCGGTTCATTTCGGCGACAACCTCGGTCTCCTCTTTTTTTTGTTCCCGTGCGATCCGCCCGATCAACTCCTGCAAAGGATCTCTTGTCTCAAAAATTGCCGAGGTGGGTTTGAACCCGACCGGGATGGTGACGCCGGATATATCGAATTTCGGTGAAAAAACGCCATTGTCCTGTACAAGAAGCCCCTCCTCCTCCGCGTTCTTTAACAGGAGGTTCGCCTGTTCTGTGCTCATCCACTTGCGGTCTAGAGCAAAGTAGTAGACAAGCTCGTTCTTCCGCATCGCTGCCTTTCTCGAATGCCGGAACGGTGCCGCAATGGTGATTTTCAGGGTCACGTCTATTTCCCAAGAAGGATATTCTTCATGTCAAGCGCGTCAAGCCCGGCAGGGTTTCCTTCCTTTGCGATATCCACATCAGTGTACTTGATGCGATCGGTGAGCCGGACAAAAAACGCGTCGTTTGCGATCGGCACCCTGCCGCCACCCCGGAGAGCGATCGCCAGCACCGAAATGTGCAGGTCAAGTGCTTCTGTTATTGTTCCAGGACGCAGCACTTCCGGTGTGATATCTCCGAATGTTGCACGGTCGATCGCCACTTCCACCCTTGTCTTAACCCTGACCAGCTCCTTGCCGGAGGTCTTGGTTGTTTCGGTGCCATCGAGCGATGCAATATGTTTGATGGCATCCGGAAACGACAAACCCATGGCAAACGAGAGGTCCACCTTCTGCGGGAACCGGTAATAGATCCTTCGCATAGCTTCAATGTGGGAAATACAAGAGAAAAAAGGTGCTGGTTGAAAGTGGTATTACTTACGCCAGCAGCACCGCGTTGATGACGCCGTCCTGTCCGGGGCGGCTTAGAATTCGGGCGCGTCCGATCTCGGTCTTGATGATGGCGCCCTTGGTGAGAAGGTTTCTCCTGACATAGTTCGGGTTTGCACTGTTCTCATCAACTTTCTCGATCTTTGCTCTCTTTGTCTCGCCGTTTGACGGATTTGTTACATTTGCGTACAATAAACGCAGGGCACGCACCTTCTCGTTGGCTCCAGTGGTACGCATAATCTTTCTCTTGTCGTCACCGATATGGGTATCAGCGGGGGACAGGCCGATCTCGGTCTTCTTCTTTCCCTGCGCCGGGCGGATGCGACCGCCGGTTACCTTCCGAACTGATCTTCCTTGCCAGAGCATGAATGAACCCCGTTGTATCATGTGTCTTCGGGTATCGAGCACGAAAATCCCACGGGGGATGTTCATACAACCCTCCTCTGACCATCGGCCACGGGGGTGTTTATCCCGAAGAGCGTGCTGTATATATTCCCTTTCCAGTTATTTAACAGCTGCGTTCAGCGGAGGATCTCGTCGAGCAGGGGTGCGACGCCGTCACCGGTCTTTAAGTTTGTCCTGAAAACTTTCATGGCAGGGTTGTACCGGTGCATGTCCGATTCCATCCGGTCGAGGTTGGCGCCGACCAGCGGTGCTAGGTCGACCTTGTTGATCACGCCTATCGTGCAGTCACGGAACATCATCGGGTGCTTATTCACGACATCATCACCTTCCGTTGAACTGACGATCACGATCCGTTTTTCCGCGCCCAGTTTGAAGTCCGTGGGGCAGACCATGTTGCCGACATTCTCGATGAACAGCACGTCAATCTCATCGAGCGGCAGGTGGTCGATCGCATGTTCCACAAGGTGTGCATCGAGATGGCATTCCCTGCCGGTATTTGCATTATAGGCAGGGATTCCAAGGGATTTGATCCGTTTGAAGTCATCATCGCCGTACACGTCCCCTGCAATCGCCCCCGCCCGGCTCCCTTTTTTGACCAGCAGCGGCACGATACGTTCGATGAGGGCGGTCTTGCCCGAACCAATCGCCCCCAAAAGGTCAAATGCCCGTACCCCATGCTCCCTGAGGTGTTCCGCATTATGATCCGCGATCTTCGTGTTGACGTCGTAGACATCCTTCTCGATCCTGACGTCGATATGGTGCATGCACTCAGGTAGGAGCGTGCAGTGTTTATACCTTAACACACAAACCCTCCTGCAATGGCTGATGCATCCATTCTGTACCCCTGCTACTTCAACGCCGCGCTGAAACGCAGGCAGGGACGGCGGGTTCCCCGCCAGGGCGGGGCAAAGGCACCCTCGCTTGCCGAACTCGAGCGGGCACTGAAGCGTTCCGGGATCGGGTTCCATGCCGAAGACCACCACCACCCGGCCCACTGGGAGCGTCACGAAGGGCGGGTTGTCGTTGAGTGGAAGAAAGGCAAGGAGGCACTCATCAGAAAAGTGGCGCAGCAGCTGGGAGGCAGGCGATGAGCGGTATGTACGACCTGCACACGCATACAATCCACTCGGACGGCGAGATGCTGCCGATCGAGCTGGTACGGCGGATGGCGGTGCTCGGGTACACAACCGTCGCAGTCACCGATCATGCGGACACCTCCAATGCAATAACGATCGTTGCATCCCTCATGCCGGTCAGGGAATCGGCCTGGATGTTCGGCGTGAAACTCCTCTGCGGGATCGAAATCACGCATGTCCCGCCACAGCAGATCGCGGACCTTGCGCGGCAGGCAAAAGCAGCGGGGGCAGATATCGTGATCGTGCATGGCGAAACGCCGGTGGAACCGGTGGCGCCGGGCACGAACCATGCCGCTTGTACCTGCAGGGATGTGGACGTGCTCGCTCACCCCGGCATCCTCAGCATTGAGGACGCCCTGCACGCAGCTGAATACAATATCGCCCTTGAGATCACCGCACGGGCCGGGCACAACCGGACCAACGGGTACGTGGTGCTGGTTGCCCGCGAGGCAAGCTGCCAGATGGTGGTGAATTCGGATGCCCATTCCCCGCACGATCTGCTGGACGAGCGCGCGAGATTTCTGGTTGCAAAGGGTGCCGGGCTCACGGACGCGGAGTGCCGCGACGTATTATCTTTAAATATCGACCGGTTCCTCTCTTCCTGAAATTATTATTTATACTTTCACGAAATCTTTAAATACTGAACACGCATTGATATATAGATTGCTAATTTAATTGGCACATCTCTATCCCCCGGAAGGTTGTTGTGTGAAAGTTGTTGGACGAGCGATGAGCACCCTCGGCAGCCGGATGCTCATAATCCAGTGCGAAGCCTCCCAACTCCCCGGATTGTACAGCGATGTCACAGACCGTAAAATGCAGACGGTCGGTAAGATCGTCGATATCTTCGGGAGCATAAAAAATCCCTACGCCACTGTCATCTGCCGCGGGCGGTGCGATATCCAGCCTGATGATAAACTGTATGCAAAGGGAGCACCCGAGCCGAAGGGGTACCGTCCTGTGCACGGGAAGAAATAACGTGGTGAATGTGGATGCAGGAAATTGAAAAACTCAAAATTCTCCAGACTGAGAGGGAAGCCCTCAAGTCCCGCACGAAGGTCAAGGAGCATGAGAAGAAGGCAGAGAACCATACCGAGACTGTCTGTCCGGAATGCGGTGGCAGGCAGCTCGTCCATGACTATGAGCGTGCGGAACTGGTCTGCCAGGGCTGCGGGCTTGTGATCGATGATGACTTCATCGACCGCGGTCCTGAGTGGCGGGCGTTTGACCACGACCAGCGGATGAAGCGCTCGCGGGTCGGCGCTCCGATGACCTTCACGATCCATGACAAGGGCCTCTCAACGATGATCGACTGGCGCAACCGTGACAGTTACGGCCGGGCGATCTCAAGTAAGAACCGGGCCCAGCTCTACCGGCTGCGCAAGTGGCAGCGCCGGATCCGTGTCAGCAATGCAACCGAGCGCAACCTCGCGTTCGCACTCTCGGAACTTGACCGCATGGCGTCGGCGCTCGGCCTGCCAAGAAATGTCCGCGAGACCGCCGCCGTGGTATACCGCGACGCGGTGGACAAGAACCTGATCCGGGGGAGGAGCATTGAAGGCGTCGCTGCTGCAGCACTCTATGCCGCATGCAGGCAGTGCAATGTCCCGCGGACGCTTGACGAGATCGCGGAAGTATCGCGTGTCTCACGAAAGGAGATCGGCAGGACATACCGGTTCATCTCCCGTGAACTGGGCCTCAAGCTCCTCCCGACCTCCCCGATTGACTACGTGCCCAGGTTCTGCTCCGGGCTTACCTTAAAAGGCGAGGTCCAGTCCCGCGCGGTCGAGATTCTCCGGCAGGCAGGCGAGCGGGAACTAACCAGCGGGCGGGGACCAACCGGTGTCGCGGCTGCGGCGATCTACATCTCCTCTATCCTCGGGGGCGAGCGCCGCACCCAGCGGGAAGTCGCCGAGGTCGCCGGCGTGACCGAGGTCACCATCAGGAACCGGTACAAGGAACTCGCAGAGAAGCTGGATATTGAGATTATCCTTTAAAACCATCTTTTTAATACGATTCGGTTCGTAGATCAGAGGAAGAAAATTTCCGGATCATCTGGCCGGATTAAAAGGAGTATCTGTCATGAGAAGGGATTCCATTGCACGAGGCATATCTCTGTTCATTATTGGGGCACTGCTTATTATCGGGCCGGCAGCCGCGGGCTCGATTGCTGTGTATGGAAACACCTCGGGATTTGACCCCGATCTGCACACGGACCGGTTCACGGTTGCATATACAGTTCCCGCACTCGCCGGGGAAACATTTGACAGGACGGTCACAAATTTCACGGATGCCTCGGTTGAAGTAATATTTATTGGCAGTGATGATGCATTCAGCGCGTCCACCGCGTCAGCAATCGAGCAGGCTGTGTGGGATGGCAAAATTCTGGTGATCGGATATCCGGCCACTGAAAAGTTCGGTGACAGCCTGCCCTTTGCAGGACGAGGTACTGCCAGGGGAAGCGACAATATCTCCGTCGCAAACCCGGACGACAGCATATCCCAGGCAGTATTTTCTGGGCTCAGAGAGCGGTACAACGCCTCAGAACCGGTCGAGCAACGGCTGACCGGCAGTATCAAACCCGGTGCGGTATCGCTCCTGAAGTATGATTCCGGGGAACCCGCTCTCCTGTACCGGAACTATGGCAATGGGTACGTAGCCGAATGGACCCTTTCCACGCCCTCGTCATACCTTGGAAACGATGATGCAGATACGGTAAATTTCCGTCTCCTATCCGGGCTCCTTGACCTGCGGCAGAAAGTACCTGTTCCGTCTGTGACCACCACGGTACCGGCACAGACAACCACGGAGGCCCCCACAGCACCAACGCAGGCACCCCGCCCGACAGGGAATATCACGATTCATTCGAGCCCGCTGGGCGCTGACGTTTTCCTTAACGGGATATATAAGGGAAAGACCCCGCTGGAATTGTCTGGTGTCAGCACGGGGTACCATTCCGTGAAAATGACGATGGACGGTCATTATGACTATGATGGCAGCGCGCATGTCGTGAGCGGGGAGAATATTACGGCATTCGGATCCCTCCCGCTGCAGGCCAGACCCGCGGAAACAGAGAGAACCACCGCTCCGGCAACACCCGTCCCGACTACCACGCAGGTCTCAGACCCGCTTGCCAACCCCACCATCATTGCCGCGGTGATTGGTACCATCACCGCAGGCATCGGTGCGTTTGCCACGATCTATTCCCAGAGAACGAAGGGAAAGAAGGAATAGCCGGTACCGCTCCTTTCCCGCATGGCCCCCGTATCTTGCCGGGGACCACCGAAGGACAGCAACAACTATATTGCTCCGGCTGAAAAATTATATGCCACATCGGCAACCGGGCTCGTAGATCAGGGGTAGATCGTTACGTTCGCAACGTAAAGGCCGCGGGTTCAAATCCCGCCGGGTCCATCCGGGTTTCATCAATGTGTGAGTTCCCCGTTTTTTTCCCGACACCGTCTCCAATTGTGGTACGGATCAGGCAGCCAAATAAAAAGAGAGAAGAGTTTACTCGGGCTTTACTTTTTCTGCATCATCGCTGCCACTTCGCCCTCCAGCGTCGATTTCAGCTTGTCGACCGCTTCGTTGAGATCGTTTGTGGTCGTGATGGTAAACGAGTTGTCGCTCTTTGGGTCATGGTAGTTGACGACGTACTCGATCTGACCGTCCTTTGCCTTCTTTGGTTCGATGATCAGCTTTGCCATAATGATACGGGAAAAGGTTA
Organism: uncultured Methanomicrobiales archaeon; assembly: GCA_903900025.1. GTDB lineage: Archaea > Halobacteriota > Methanomicrobia > Methanomicrobiales > Methanospirillaceae > MVRE01. Next base: position 29,785 of record CAIULN010000018.1, read on the forward strand.
GCTCTTGTCCCTCATGTTTCTTGCGAAAGGACGCCGATCAGCAACAACTATATGGAATCCGCGGAAAAATAGTATGCCACATCTGTTGGGGCTCGTAGATCAGGGGTAGATCGTCACGTTTGCAACGTGAAGGCCACGGGTTCGAATCCCGTCGAGTCCATCCCATTTTGTTAAGTTTCATCCGTAACCGCAAGGTCATGCCGGGTTAAAAAGGGCAGAGTCCGAGTGGTTCATCAGAGCCACGAGGATGAGAAGAACTCGTCAGAGTTCTTCGAGCCCTCGCGAATTGACGGGTTAAAAATCCTGCCAGATCCATCGTTTTTTATAGACGATTCGTATGCACACCCGCAGTCATTTCCATACCAACGATCCGGACGTGATAATTCATTCATCTGGCATATGCATGCGTGAAAGGGGATGATCGAACATTCCTGAATACAGAACACGAGCCTGTCATGGGAAATACTTCCCGACCTGCAGGGGAAAAATGACCACAGCACAGAGTGGAAGCGGCCAAAAGTCCCAATAAAGGTATATCCGAAAATTGTCCGCTGTGGGTGATCAAAAGGAATAATATCCAAAGACCACCAGAAAACAATGAATAAAGGTTTTTGGGTTGAATTGAAGCGGTGTCGATGCGAACATGTCGGGTTCTGATAATTATTTTCGGTCCGGTCACAGCCACCATGATGTTTTCATCAGCTATGCCCAGCAGGATAAACCCATAGCTGATGCCGTCTGTTCAAGGCTCGAAGCCCGTCACATCCGCTGCTGGATTGCCCCCCGTGATGTCTCGCCTGCAAAAGAATTTCCTGCAGCAATCATTGAGGGGATCGATGGGAGCGGGGTAATGGTCCTGATTTTTTCGTCCCATGCGAATAATTCCCCGCACGTCATCAGGGAACTGACAAATGCCGTAAACAAAGGCCGCATCATCGTCCCGTTCCGGATTGAAGACGTGGTACCTTCCAAATCCATGGAATATCTGATCAGTGTCCCTCACTGGCTTGATGCAATCACACCGCCACTCGAGGAGCATATCGATAAACTTGCCGATTCCATTGAGCACATTCTTTCGCCCGGACCTGAAACTGCCGTCTGTTCATCGTGCAAAACACCCCTTTCAGGCAACCCCAGATTCTGTGAAAAATGCGGGACTCCGGTTCTGCCGGCTCCTCCTGACATGAACGTTCCGCTTTCTACGCAACCGGTGTTTTGCCCGCCGCCACTGCCCGTTTCAGGACCTCCCCCGCCACCACCTCCTGTTCACCCTGTTCAGACTCCAGAACCGGCACCAGCGGTGGTGACGGCACCCCGCCTCTCCACCCCGGGCAACCGGAAGCTGCTGATCGGCGCAGGAGCGGTCGTCCTTGTACTCGTTGCGCTGTACCTTGCCCTTCCCATAATCACCGGATCAACGCCAGAACCACTTAGATTCCTGAACGGGGGGAGTGGTGCTGCGCACGTTCCTGCTGTGGCGAATACTACGATGGTAAATTACCGGAGCGAAGACGCCCCGGTAAACACGGTATTGCTCACTGCCGGCCCGACCCAGGCCCTGCCCGAGGGAACCCAGCTCTTTATCCAGGCTGATAAGAACTCCATCAATGCAGAAGTGAATGTCCAGTTCACCGGGGGACCCGGGCAGGGACTTGTAAAAGACAACCAGGTGATCCTGATGCGATCTGACGGCACGGTCACTCAGGGAACACTTGATTTCAACCAGAGGCTGTCAGAGGTCAGTCTGCAGGGCTCCCGCGGAACGGACCGCCTTCAGGTCATCGTTACCCTTCGTTCCGGTGTAACCTACACGATCATGGACAAACTGATGCCGTACCGTGTACGGGGGATTGAAGGATAAGAGGCTGCTGCGATCCAATGAAAACAGGATTTTTTATGGATCCGGGCCACGTCAGCGCGGGTGAATACCTTCAATCGATCCATTCCAGCAAGTCAGCCGCCCTGTCATTTCGCGGGGCTTTGCGCTGAACCTGCCTTTTCTGGACGTTCGTTCCTTTCCCCCCTTCAAACTGCCCGTAATCCATGTAATCTTCGGTCATGGAATCGCCCCCATCTGCTGCGATCTCCCGCATAAGAAGGGTGACAGGGTCTTCCTGTGGCGGTGCCGGGGGGTCCTGCCGGCGGATCAGGTCGTAGACCTTCACCGGCTCTGCTGCAGGAGCCGGCTCCTGAAGAGAGGGCGGGGGTGGTGCAACAGCAAGAGGAGGGGGTGTGGCGCCAGGAGTTGACGGGGGGGCAGGTGATGTTTGCGAGCGCTGGAGCAAAAAGTCTGCAAAATCCTCCACTTCCCGCCGCTGTTCGGGTGATAGCTGGTCCAGTTTGCTTTCAAGAGACTCCATCTGCCTGCCCGCTCATTTTGTGTTGATCAATATCTCGTTTCCAGGGTATTAAGGAGAAGCGGTCGCATAAAAAAAACCATCAGCCCCATGTGTGCTGGTACCCCCGCTTTTCCAGCACATCGCCATCGATGAGCACGCGGCGATCCGCAATAACCTTCCCGATGACCGTGTACGAAACCCCTTCGATCGGATGCTTCTCTTCAGGACAGGTGAAGATCAGCTCGTAGTCACCACCCCCGTGGAGAGCGAGTTCCCGTGCCTGTGCTTGTGGTATTCCTGCGGGCAGGGGTACTTTTGTCGATTCAATAGAAAATCCGCAGCCGTTTGCATCGCACAGGTCATAGAGCGAGAGTGCGATCCCGTCGCTCACGTCCATCATGCAGGATACCCCGGCTCTCCCGAGGACCTGCCCTTCCAGGACCCGGGGCTGCGGTTCGAACAGCGCGAGCTTGTGCCGGGGATAGCCCTCGAGGAATGCCTGTGCCTGCCCGCAGGTTCCCGTCACGCAGACGAGATCGCCGGGGTGGGCCCCGCTCCGTTTCACAAGATACTTCTTTTCGACCATGCCCAGCCCGGTGCTCACGATCGTAAGTTCCGCGTGCCGGTCGATGTCGCCCCCGATGATATCCGCCCCGTACTTCGTGCAGCAGTCCTTTGCTCCCTGCATGACCCCGGCAAGCTGCTCCCAGCGGTCGAGCCCGACGGCAATCAGCATGAACCGGGGTGCCGCCCCCATGCTGGCGATGTCTGAGAGCGAGACAGCGGCGCTCATCCACCCGATCTGCCAGTCGGTCATCCCGCCCACAAAGTCCGTTGTGGCGTGGAGCATGTCCGTGGTCGCCACCATCACCTGATCGTCAAACGGGATGATCGCACAGTCGTCAAGGCAGCGGTCCCTCCCGACAATGTCCATCACCGTTTTTAACAGGGTCCGGTCATCCACCCCTGCGCACCTCCTTACCCCGTTCGCTCTTGTACTCCTTGAAGATGTGCTCGACCATGGATAACTTTTTCTCCCGCGCGATCCGGTCCTGCTCTTCCTGCCAGCGGGTGAGCGCGGCATCAAGGGCATCTTTTGGCACTCGCCCGATCTTTCCCTTTACCTGTGCTTTTGTGTCGGTATCGGAAAGGAGCGGGACACAGAACTCGCGAAATGCAGGGAGCATCTGCGGATCGCTACCCGCAAGCGTACCGGTGCCGGTAATCACCGCAGCAACTCCGGTATCGGCCAGGTCTTTTACGATACTCCTTCCCCACCCGTCGGTACGGTTCACATAGATCACGTCCCCTTCCCCTATCCCTGCTTCGTCGGTGAGCCGGCGCATGCCTTCTCTGGTCAGCGCCACAAGCACCTTAAGGGGCACTGCTTCACCCCCGGTTGCGATCTCTTCTGACTCTTTCTTTCGTGCGAGCCGCTTTACAAGGTTTTTACCGTGCCGTTCCTCCTTCCTCAGACGGTTTTTGAGACTCTGGATGATCGCATCCCTTTTTGCCACCTCGCCGTCTTTCACGAGCTTTGCATCCCTCGTTGTGTGAACCCGCCGCAACCGCGACTGGAGCCGGTGGATCTCGTAGTCCCGCTCCTTGACTTCCTCCTGCAGCTCGGCAACAAATGTGCGCAGGCGCTTTACCATACCGTCGAGCACCCGTACCCGCTCGTCGCGCTTTACAAGGATCTCAACGCCGGGCTCTGCGGTTTCCGGTGCTGCCGCTTTCACCTTCAGGTCGCCCAGCACCTGCTCGAGCGCCTGCCCCCGTATCACCCGCGCCCGCACCTCATCAAGGTCATGCCCGAACGGCACCCGTTTTGCAAGGTTCTGGAACTTGTTGCGATAATGCCGGTACGCCTCAAGTGCTGCGGAGAGCGCGTCCCGCTCATGGTCGTTAGCGTACGGGAACGGGGATGCGAGCTCCACCTTGGTATCCACACTCATATCCTGCTTCGGGGAATACCCGATCGCCGAGAAGGCACGGCGGATCTTCTCTACAGAGTAGGGCATCTGCTGCACATCGGAAGCGATGATCAACGGTTTTCCCACCTTATACAGCGACTCGATCACACCGGACATATTCATCTGCCGGGAACTCGTGATATGGAGCAGGTTGCCGTCAAGGTCGATGGCGGCAATCGCCGTGGTGGTGCCGGGGTCTATTCCCACGATCAGGTACCGCGGGCGTCCGGCAAGCGGGCGGAACCGTATGCGGTCAAGCCGTTTTCCGCTGATCCTGACCTGCACATCAGAACCGCGGTACGTCGGGACCGGGATCTGGTCCCGGACAGAAAAGACACGGAACGCGACCCGGCTGCACCCGCCGAATGCCCGGGTCTCCTTCTTCTCATACCGCAGCCCGGCGGAGATGAGTGCCTGTTCGATCTCCCTGCCTTTCTGCTGCACCGCCCCGTGGATCTTGCGCACGTACCGGTTCTGGCTCCACCCGCCCTTGCCGAGCGAACGGTGCCGGCTTACCACGACGTCGGTCTCGTTCTCGAACGCGATCACTTCGGCTCCGGCGCCGAGCGTGGCGACCTGCGCAGTGGTGCGGGCCTCTGCAAAGGGATCAAACCGGTCAAAGCTGATATTGAACCGTGCCGCTACCTTGGAAAGCGTCTCCTTCCTCTCGCCTCCGGTCACCTGAACAAGGTGTGTGTGAGGTGGCAGGTGCTGTAAAAAAAAGAAGAGCTCGTGCTGGTCAGCGGCGATCTCCTGCAAGCTGTCCACCGCAAGGACGTCGGGCTGTTCGCCTGCAAGCAGCCGGAAGAGGCGGAACATCGAAACCTCGCTCTCGCTTTCGATCACCCCCCCCTCCATGCGGACAAGGGCATACATCGGGCGGCGGGACTTTGACCGCACCGAGCCCCTGATGATATCGATGGCAAAAACCTTCAACCGGTCACGCATTGCAGTGCATCCTCAAACTGGTAATTGAGGTGATATTTGCGTTTGAAATAGGCGAGGATGTTCTCAATATCCCTTTGTACGACCTGCTGTGCATTCGGGTGATCAGCCTCCACCCACTGGGGCCAGTCGATGATAACACACCTGCCCCGTTCGACCATGATGTTGAACTCCGACAGGTCCGCATGGATGATCCCTAACCGGTGGGCAGAACGGATATTTTTGAGGATCTCGTCAAGTACCTCAGCCGGTTCATCAAGCCGGCAGCGGTTCAGGTTCGGGCCGTCGATGAGCGACATGACAACCGCGTGCCGGTTCCGATGAACCGGCAACGGGACGCTTACCTCCGGGTGCAGGGTGGAGAGGGCAGCAAATTCACGTTCGGCAGAGCGGCTGGATGCAAAGATCCACGGGTAATGCCCCCCTTCCGGCATATACTCGCGGTTTGTACGTGCAGACGAAAACGACCGCTGCCCGACGCGGTGGAACTTGATGGCAACAGGGCAGAGCCCGAGCGCTTCATAAACGACTGATTCCTTTCCCTCACCGATCAGCGAACCGAGTGCGGAAACCGTCCCTTTTTTTGTGAGTGCCTGAAGGGCAAGCGTGTCGTAACCACCGAACACAAGGGCATAGCCATCGTACGGCACCGGGTTGAACCGTACCATCCCCCACCCGATCAGCCGCCCGAGCCGGAACGTTATCTCGGATTCAGACAGCCCGACAGTATCTTTTATCTGCTCCAGCGGCACCCATGAGTACCTCTTCATCCAGCGCTCGATGGCAGAAAGGATGCGCAATTCGTAGCGGTGGAGGGAGCGGACGTGTTCGGCGGAGACGGGCATGTTAAAAGATTGGTTATGTGGCGGACTATAAAATGCTCTTTGAAGATACGGCAAAACAGGCGGATTGGCGTCTGAGCCGGCAATTGGGCGTTTATGCCTGTGAACACAACCTTAAACACCTTTAATCATCCAGTTTTGATCGGATACAACGATGCGGTGCGATAAATGCAGGAGCAGTGCAGTGATCTTCCAGCCGTACTCAGGTCTTCACCTCTGCGAGCAGCACTTTGTTGCTGATGTTGAGGCAAAGGCAAAACGGGCCATCCGCACCCATCGCTGGATGACGAAAAACGACCATATCGCGGTGGCGCTTTCCGGCAGAACGGACAGCAGCGCCCTGCTCTATTTTTTAACCATGTTGACATCAGGGCGCCCCGATATCACCCTGTCGGCGATCACGATCGATGAAGGCATACAGAAGTACAGTGATCCCGCAAGGGCAGAAAATATCGCAAAATCACTTGGTGTCAACTGTGTAGTTGCATCCTTCAGGGGCGAATACGGTGCCGGCATGGATGAGATCGCAGTAAGGCTCAAAGATGCCGGTTCATGCTCGTACTGCGGGGTGCTCAGGCGCTTTCTCCTCAACCGGATCGCACGCGAACAGGGGGTGACAAAACTCGCGATGGGGGTCAACCTTGACGATGAGGCGCAGTCGGTGCTCCTGCACATGCTCCGTGGGGAAACAGAGCATTTCCTGCGGCCAGAGCGGGGAGTTGCCGGCACGGTACCGCAGATCCGGCCGTTCATGTACATCCCTGAACGGGAGGTGGGGCTCTATGCCAGCCTCCACCTCAATGAATTCGGTGAAGGGTGCTACCCGTATGCGGACAACGCCCTGCGGGCAGACGTGCGCACCCTGCTGAACGACTACACCCTCCGGCACCCGTCCACGAAACATTCCCTCGTAAAGATCGCAAACCGCATCACGGACACCATCGGTGTAGGGTGTGCAGGGATACGGACCTGTGAACGGTGCGGCGAGCCCGGCGGCGGAATCTGCCAAACCTGCCGGATCATCGGGGAGGTGCGTGGCGGTGCAACGTAAACGGGGGGCTCTCTGGAGGTTGCTGCGGAATTCCCCCGGCATGCAGATCACCCTTTATTTCTGTGCTTTTGCCATGCTGATAGGGCTCTATACGTACATATTCCATTCCCTGTATCCCCTGCTCGAGAACAAACCAATCTCATGGACCACCGCCCTACTCTTTGTCGTCGAATCCATGACCACCGTCGGGTACGGGGATCTCCTCCCGTTCAGCAACGACCTGACAAACCTCCTTGCCATCCAGATCATGATCTCGGGGGTGATCATGATCTTCATTGTCGTCCCGCTCCTCCTTGCCCCGTTCCTTACAACATTACTTTCGCCCACCCCACCACGCCGGACACCCCATGCTCTCAAAGGACATATCGTCGTCATCGGCTTTGATGAACTCACCCGCTCGCTTCTTGAGACACTCATGGTATCTGAACTCGATATCGTGATGGTGGAAGAGGATAAAGCAGTCGCGCTCGAGATCGCGGCCCGGCTGCGGAAACGTGCCTACGTGGTCTGGGGAGATTACACGGATCCGGGCACTTTCGCACAGGCCCATATCACACACGCAAGTTACGTCGTCATCAACAAGGAAGAGCGGATCACCGCAAACATTGTACTCGGCATCCGGGAGATGACAAAGGGGAGGATCCTTGCAGTCGTGGACAAACTCTCGTTCGACAGATACCTGCGGTATGCCGGTTCTGAATACGTGGTTTCCCCGAAGCATGCAACGGGCAGGATCCTCGCCCGCCACGCGGTCCTCAACCCGAGCGGCGATTCCACCCCTGATATCCCGGGGCTTGATCGCCTGAGCATCAACCTCGCCGACCACCACGAGCGTGAACTCCGGCTGATCAATATCCCGGTGTTCGGCGGATGCCATGCGGCGGGAAATACACTCAAAGAGCTCAACCTGTTTGAGCGTTATGGCATCCTTGTGCCATTCCTGTGGAAGAGCGGTACATTCAACCCGCTCCCGCATGAATCTGACCTTGTGGACAACACCACCTCGCTCTTTTTGTTTGGCAGGGCGGACGCGATCTCTGCTGCGATACGGGACGAGTTCGAGACTGACGGGAGTACAGAAGCGTTTGCTGTGATCGCGGGATATGGGGATGTGGGCGCTGCAGCATACCATGAGCTGCAGTCTGCCGGGATCCGCTGCATTGTCGTTGACGCGAAGCAGCACGGGGTCACTGAGGTGGTTGGCAACGCAGAGAGCGAGGAGGTACTGAAGGAGGCACGGATCACGGAAGCCCAGTTCTGCATTGTTGCCATCAACAGCGACGATGCCAATATCTTCACCACACTGATTGCACGCAACCTCAACCCCGGCATCCGCATCCTTGCCCGGGCCAACGAACCGTCATCCGTTGACAAGCTTTATCGTGCCGGCGCAGACTATGTGGCACTGCTCCCCATGATCGGGGGACAGATCATCGGGCGCATCCTCCTGTCAGATACGGTGACCATCCTGCTCGACCTGCCCAACGACGAAAAAGTAGTGATGAAACATGTGATGACGCATTCCATGCCGGCAGTCGGGTGGCTCCAGCGCAGGACCGGGGTCAGGGTCATCGGGATTGAATCGGCAGACCGATCGGTTGTCGCGCCGGGGGACAATGAACTGCTCCTTGAGGGGGACGCAGTGATCGCAATCGGCGAGACAGAACAATTGAAACGGTTTATCAACCGACTTTAACAGAGGGGCAGATGACGGAAGGACTCGGGTGCAGGGCGGGGCAGATCGAACAGGTGATCCGGTATACGTACTGGTTGAGCGGGTGCCAGGGGATTGTCATCGGGATGAGTGGCGGCGTTGACTCTGCGGTGGCAGCAGCGTTCTGCTGCCGTGCGATCGGCCCTGAACGGGTGCTGGGGCTCTTTTTGCCATCCTCTGTCAGCAGCCCGCACGACCTGCAGGATGCGGCGGCGCTCTGTGCGAAGCTCGGCATGGAGCACCGGACGATCAGCATCGAACCGATGCTCTCGGCGTTCCGGATGATGCCGGATTTCACCGAATCCCCCTACCTGCTTGGCAACCTGATGGCACGTATCCGGATGGGGGTGATTTATTACCATGCAAACCGCGAGCACCGGCTTGTCTGCGGGGCCTCGAACCGGAGTGAGTACCTGTTGGGCTATTGCACCAAGTTCGGCGACAACGCAGCTGATATCCAGCCCATACTCCACCTGTACAAGACCGAAGTGTATGACATAGCAAAGGAGATTGGCATCCCGGAGCCGATCATAACAAAAGTCCCTTCTGCCGGGCTCTGGGCGGGGCAGAGCGATGAGGGTGAGATCGGGCTCTCCTATGTGGAGATCGATTCCTCATTAAAGGATCTTGAGGCAAGCGGATGGAGGGCGGCAACCCCCACCCAGGAGAGAGTGCTTGCACTCGTGCACAAAAACGCCCACAAGCGTCTGCCGGCCCCTAGCCTTTCAGCAGCATTTCAAAGATCGGAATGAAACGTTCGGGATGGTTGAGGAACGAGAGTGCGTCCTCATCCCCGATCAGGTCGTAGATTGGCCGTTTACAGAAACGGTGCGTCCCCCGCCCGCTTGCCGCATTCAGGTGCCGTGCGGGGGGTACATGCGGGTAGTGCGGGTTCTTTTTGAGTTCCCCGTCTGTCATCTCGTAGTAGGCACCACCATGCAGTGCCTCGTACTCCCCATACTCGCTCTCGAACGCTGTGGAGACGATGTTTGCCATGGCAAGGGCCCGGTCGGGGGACGGGTTGATGGAGACATGCCCGTACCCTGGCGGGATAATAACGATATCCCCCGCATCGGCAGAGACCAGTGCCACATCATTGAGCGGGCGTGACTGGAGCAGGTAATGCACGGCCCCTTCCAGCACCTCGTAGATCTCCGGATACCCTACCCCATGCGCATTGTTTGGGTGGTAGTGCCCCTTGGTCTTGACGTACTCCCCGCAGAGATCGCAGGGAGGGATCACGGTTAGATCGTACCTGAGGTGATGGTCGTGCAGCCAGCGCCAGTCCGCATCCGACCGTGCAAGGTCCCGGTACATAAAATAGAGGGGCGCCTCGCAGGCACACCCGGCGTCGGCAAGAACAGGACGCATCTCATCGATGGTCCGCACCGATGGTACAGGAAGCTCCCCTTCCCACCCCAGCATCACTTCTTCTTTCGCATTACAAGCACATAATACCCGGCGCCGATAATCACAGCGACAATCAGGAAGACCACAAGCGGATTTGTCAGCGGGTTGTCGGAGCCGGAACGTGCGCCGACCTGAACGTTAACCTTGACCGTATCCGAGATCTGGCTGTTGCCAAGGGCGTCGCGGTACCGCACCTCGCTGTCCAGCGCATACTCTTTTTGCATCGCTGCACTGTTCACACTGATATCGAACCTGGCGGTTGCTGATTCCCCGGGTTTCAGGTCACTGAGGTATGCGGTATTGTCACTGCTCATAAAGGGATCAACGGCGCTGATACGGGCCTGGGCGTTGTAGACGGTTGTATCGCCCGCGTTCCGGTAATCCACTGCGATCACCGCCCTTGTACCGGCAGTGACCTGTGCAGGGACCGACACAACGACAAACCCGGTCTTGCCCCCGACTGGTATGCCAATGGTGGACGGGGCGGATGTGATTATCGCACCCTCGCCATTCTCGTACGTCACCTCCACATCGACAGGGTAGGTCTGTCTCTCCGCATTGCTGGAGATTGCGACCTTGTACCGGCAGGTGATGATCCCGCCACTCGGGAAATCACCGACAAACACGCTGTTGTCGGTGGGGATCACCGGACTCGCGCCGTTCCGAATGATCTTCACGGTGGCCTTTTTCCCGTTTTCTGAACCGGAATTTCTGATCCTGAGGTAGAGGTAGCCTTCTGTCCCCACGTTCAGGGTCTCGGGAGTTGCTTCCAGCACCTCGATCTTCACCTGCGGTTTGATAGTTATCATCAGGGGGACCGTCTGGTTTACCGTCTTGTACAGGAACTGCATGGTATCGCTTGCCTCCTGCACCGATTGGTCAAGGTATTTGTATTGTATATGGAGCGGGAGGTCGTACTTCCCAGCCGTCGCATTATTTGAGATCCTGGCAGCGATCGTTACCTTCACCGTGCCCGCCCCTTTGATGTCCCCCACCATCTGCGGGTCTGTCTTCACCGTGATCGGGGCAGTACCTGGTGAAAGCCAGACTGTGACAAGTTTTGCGGTGTTCGGGAGGTCGTCGCGTTCGATAGTCCCCGAATTGACGAATTTGAAGGCATTGATGCCGCTGTTCTGGACGATAATGCTGATGGTGGCATCCTGACCCGGTGTGAACTCGTTGGTGGCGGTTATTGCCGCTGACAAAACGGGGCTTGAATCAATATATTTAGTCGCAGCGATTGCGGGAGCAGCGCAGCATGCGAGCAACAGGACAATGGTAATTGTGGTGCGGGCGTACATGAACAATCACTTGTTGTTGTTGTAATAACAACATTTATTATTGACAGATATAAAGGAATGTTCCAATGACCGGACCGGTCGATGCGCCCGCACGGATCGTAGCATACTTAAAATCGCTCGGTATGACAAAATATGAAGCCCTTGTGTACATTGCACTCCTGCGTGTGAACGGTGCAACAGCAACCGAGATCCACGAGATCTCGGGTGTGCCGCGCGCATCGGTGTACCCGGTGCTGGACCAGCTCAAGGAAAAGGAACTGGTGACGGTCTCCCAGGCAACGCCGAAACGGTTTGCTGCTCTCCCGCCGGAAGAAGGGATCGGCAACCTGCTCTCCCGTATCGAGAGGGAGGCAGCACAGGCGCAGGAAGCCCTTGTAACCATCTACCGGGAACAGTTGAACACCGAACGGGGAGAGCAGGAACTTATCTGGAATGTGTACGGGATCACTGCCGTCCAGAAAAAGCTTGCCGATCTTCTCACCCATGCCCGGCACAGGATCCGTCTTATGGCACACCCCCGGATCTTATCTGACGATATCAAAAAGGTCCTGGGTCAGAAGGCCCAGCATGTACCTCTCGATATTGTCACCCAGCACTGGGACGGGGAAATTTCCGCTCTCATGCAGGTGTACGTGATAAAGTCACCAGACATACCCAGAGAGTTGGACGGGGGGAAAGACCTGATGGCGGGCGGCATCTTCATCATCGATGATCGTAGGGTGATGGTGGTGATGGGATCCGGAGAGGAGGATTCGGTGGCCCTCTATTCGGAATCAGCCGGTTTTGTCAGGTTCTTTACCAGATATTATAACTTCATTATCGAATGGGCAAAAAAACCGAATTCCGGTTGATTGGATCAGTAATTCCGGATTTCCGTCATGTCAGAGACGTCCATCAGCCCTTTCATTGAATGGGTCTCCACCCACCGCCCGCCTTCCCTGATGGCGGCAACGGCATTCGTGCCGCCGACCGCGGCAATCGCGATGAACTGCGGACTGACGGGGACACCCAGCAGCGAGACATTTGGCATCCCAACCTCGAGAACCCCGATGAAACTGCTGTCGGTGAGGTCATCAAGGACTTCGCCGACAAGGGGCTCTGCCTCCATGTGGAACTCACGGATGTTTGCAAGGATGGTTCCGCTGCCGCGGCGCATCACATTCGTGACCGACGTGAGGCGCAGGGAGTTGAGCACCTGCAGGGGATCGATGGTCGTGTATTCGTACAGGATCATATGAGTGAACCGGATCGGTGTCCGGTTCTCGATCTCCACCAGCCCGCCGCCGATCGGGTTGATCGGGACACCGTGCCGGATGAGCAACCCGTCAAACGTGACACTGCAGACAGTACAGATCCCGGTCTGCCCTTTCGGTACAACAAAGGAATCCATCTTCTCTCCGGATGAGAGAAATTTTACCAGCCCGCTTGCCGCGACCCGCGTCTTGTAGGCGTCTTTTAATATGCCGATGGCAAACTCCAGGTCCTCGTTTTTGACCAAAGAGAG
>CAIULN010000019.1 GCA_903900025.1 uncultured Methanomicrobiales archaeon
CCTTTGTCGGGACTGCGGTTGGGGCAGCGCCCTCAAGGACGTTGAACAGTGCAGTTGCAGTTGCTGCTGGCTGCTGACCAACACGGTTGGCTGTGACAAGGTACTCGTCCGGCTTGAACGTGGATGCATCCACATCGAACGAGAGCTTGTTCATGCCACTGTCACCCTTCGTGACTTTCGCTGTTCCGGTTGCGCCGCTGAACTCACCGCTCTGGCTCTTCTGAGTCGGCTTGAATGATGATGAATAGACTTCGAAGAGGACTTCGTCGTCTACCGCAAGGTTGGTCTGTGCGGTGATGGTGAACTTGTCGCCAACGTGGCGGTCACCGACGGCATCGATGCGGATGACCGGCTCCTCAACGAGGAACTGGAGCTTGGTGTAGGTATCATCGACATTCGGGTCGTTGATTGCCTGGGCAAGTGCCTCAGCTGCGTCGGATCCCTGCAGGCTTCCGGCTCCGAGGAGCGAGAAGATGCGGATGCCATTGCCAAGTTTCAGGTTGTAGACATCATTGGTGGTTCCAGCTGCAGTGCCGAGATTAATATCGAACACGTCGTTCTGCATCGGGTGCTGGACTACAACGAAGTACTGGCCGGATGCCAGATCCCAGGTCACTGTATCCTTGATCTCGAACTCGAAGGATGCGTCAGAGTTCACCGATGCGGTGTCACGGAAGGCTTTGTTCTTGCCAAGGACCCACATCGCAACACCTTTTGAGGGCTGGCCCTCAGCAGTGCCGCGGACAAACACCTTGTCGCCCCGTGCGACCGTTGACTGCGATACGGTTGCAGAGACAAACGGCTTCTTGATGATGATGGAAACCGTGCCGTAGGCAACATCGGTCAGGTCGTCCTTTTGTTTTGCGCCACTCACTGCGTAAACGGTGTACGTTCCTGCGTCAAGCGCGACGCTTGCGGTACCCCACTTCCATGACCAGGTATTGTCAGCATTGACATCGACAACCCTGAATGTGGTCTCATCTCCAGTCTTAACCGCGTCTAAACGCGGGTCTTCAGTGAATTGAGATCCTACCGACTTCAGGTTGGGTCCTGATATGAAGAGATAGGTCTTGGCGGTTTCGGTGTTGGTACCGGAGAACTTGATTTCTTCACCGAGGTAGTAGCTGCCGTCACCGGCTGCGGTGATGGTAACTGTCCCCTTCTCGACCTTTACGTCAACCTCGTCAGTCTTCCAGTCTCCTTTGTTGTTTGGAGCGACTCCGGTGTAGGTAGGAATAGTGTTGTTCTCAACGCGGATGGTGTACTTCTGTGCCTTGGTCTGGTTTGATGTGGTGAACTCAACCGTCCGGACACCATTCTCGTTGGTCATAATTTTAGCATAGTACCGGGTTCCATTGTATGGAGTTATCGGGACCTGTTTGTAGAGGACGTCAGTTACTAGTTTGTTCTCAGGTATGTAATAACCAATAACCGGTGCAAGACTCAGGTTATCGTTCGCGACCCCAACCTGATTCGGTGCCATCATGGGTGGCTGGGCGTCAAATAATCCGCTCATCTGGCTGGTTCCTTTGACCCACAAGTAGTAGGGGGTGGACGGTTTACCAGTGACAGTCACGGAGAACGGCTTGCTGCGGGTGACAGTGTCCTTGTTCGCTGTAATCTTCACCGTGTCAGAGACGATTGTGACGGTGCGTTGCTCGCTGATCGTCTTGCCCGAATAGTATGCACCGGCGTTCGTGTAAAAGTCCTTCATCGAGTTGAGGTTGAACTCTGCATAGACCGTGTAGGTGCCGGCCGGGTAGATTCTTTGTCCCATTTCATCGATAGCCCCGGTGTCCCAGAACATGTTGCGGATGGGTGCGACCGTGGAGTAATTGCCCCAGAACCATGGTTGCGTGTTCACAAACATGCCGGTGATCGGAATTGCTACGGCTCCGGTTGTGGCTCCAGTAGTATCCACCTTGGAAGCGTTGTAAAGCGCATTCAGGATGTTGCCCTGGTCGGTCTTCACCCGGATATCGATGAATCCCTGGGTTGTCATTTTGGATGCAGCGGATGTATCGCCGGTATTGGGATTAATTCCATAATACGATGGTGTCCCTTCCCAAACTACTGCATCAACATTTGCACGTTTGCTGGTAATCAGGTATCCGTTCGTCACAAGAGCGATCGTTAATTTTTCTCCTGAGGGTATTGACTTACCCGTGACATCCTTGTTCTGGCTCCAATCCCAGACCTTCACATCGAGTGTGGGGTCAGCCACAGTGATGTACTTCGTTCCAGCAACACTACAAACGTCGAATTTCGTTGTGCCATCACAATCGTACCAGTTACCTAATTTGTCTGCAAAGGTTGCCTGGTCGACTGATAAAGCAGTTTTGGTGTTGGTTACATCAAGAGTGACAGCTGTAGCAGTCGAATCTTTGTACCATGCAAGTACGTTGTTTGTAGGTAGAACAGCGGTCAGACAGAGACCTTGTTCTCCAATAAACACGGTTGCACCACTCTGAATCCCTATGATATTTACGGCAGATGCCGGCAGAACTGCAAGCATCACCAAGAGAGAGAGCGCAACCAGTGTTATGGTCAATCGCTTAGTCATTTATTTTCCTCCAAATCTAACATCATACATTCCAAGCCGCGAACCTGAGATTCGACAGATGCCGAATAACCGTTCTGCGAGCCCGATACTCCGTTTTACACGGAATATGATTGAATATTTGTAAAAGAGCTGATATATCCTTTGTGGTTGTTTTTTTTGGGGAATTCGACGATGGAATGGGGGGGTTTTTCTGTTTCAGGGGCTATAATTTGTCTGATTGGTGGTAAATTTGAACGCCCCCTATCCGCGTTCCTCGTATGTACACTTTAAGTTATATACTATGGTACGCGCACTGTATAATAATTTAATGTACCTTTTGTGTCCATTCATTTTTTTGACAAACAAGGATGAGCAAACCATGATGGTTGTTGAACCCGTCATGTGATTTCAACACGTTTACATGCATCCCCCTCTCCATGATTATGGATGAGGCTGATCCGGGCTCCTGCGATCGGGCGGGCACATGAGCTTGTCGTAAAGATGATCCTTGAGAAGGGGTGGGTGCTCCGGACGGAGGATGACGAGGCGACGATCGAGTTCGAAGAAGTGGCACTCCAGGTGGACACCCCGCTCTCTGAGCCGATGGTAAGCCCCAACTCCCGGTTCCGGCAGAGGTTGGTCGAGCAGTACGCCCGCGACCTGTTGCAGGGATCAAAAGCCACCTTTGAGTATGATTACCACGGACGCCTTTTTGACTGGGGGGAGCGGCTCACCAGCCGTGGAGACGATGTACATGTAGACCAGATCGCCTACATCACCAGCAAACTCCGCCAGTCCCGGAACAGCCGGCGGGCGATTGCCATCACGTGGAACCCGGTCATTGATGAAACCCTTGATGACTGCCCCTGCCTCCAGCTCGTCCAGTGTGTCCTGCGCAACGGCATGCTCCAGATGCGGGTGGTGTTCCGGAGCAACGACATGCTCACTGCAGCAGGTGCCAACATGTACGCGCTTGTCCAGCTCCAGAAATTTATCGCTGACCAGCTTGGTGTGCCGTGCGGGACATACACCCACATCTCCCTCGTCCCGCATGTCTACTACACCCGTGACATAAACGATATCGAGCCGTTCTGTGGCAAAGGCACATTCATCCAGCCGGTTGCAGAAGTATGCCGGGAATGCCAGCGGTGCTCCCGTTCATCAGGAATATGAAGCCAAAAGCGTCCGTCAGGTTAATTAATGACCAGCGCCAAAAATGAGAGGCACACAGCCCGGTAGTGTAGCGGTCAATCATGCGAGACTCTGGATCTCGCGACAGCAGTTCGAATCTGCTCCGGGCTATCCCTTTTTCCGGTGGTATCCTTTATACAGTGATCCGGTCCCCCGGACTCCTGATTTCAGGCAATCAGGGCGGCAAGGAGCCCGCAGAAAAAGACCGCACCGAACATGCCCGCTCCCCCGATACTGACCCTGCTCACGCTGCTGTTTTTGATTGCGGGGAGGGTAAAGACGCCGGCGCCAAGCACAATACCCGCTGTACCCCCGGCAAATGCAACCACCGCGGCAGAGAGCCCGGTGCCACCTGTCACCAGAAGCCCGAGGGCGAGAGCCGACACGGCGGGGACAAAGAGAGGGGCACGGATGCCGTACCCGGGAATGATGGTCGAAAAAAACCGTGTACCAAGTGCGACAATGACGAGGGCGATGCCTGCCTGCAGGAGCAGCGATTCCCCGGTCAGTCGCTGCACTTCGACGAGCAGGAAGCCCGATACCAGAAACGGGATCACTGCCCCCCCGAGGTTGATTGATAGCTCAGTGGTCAGTCGTTCGTCGGGCACGGGTTCACCGGTGAACGCGTCGAACACCACCGGCGTGCGTGTCCCGGTGTTTGCCTCACGGCGCCGGAATGTCCAGAGGGGGATATTGACAAAACTTCCCAGAAACATCAGGAGAATGACGGCAACCGCCTCGATCCACGAGAAGCCGAGCCGGCTGAACGCAGCGCCGATCAGCCCGAGGATGAGCAGCGGGATGACAAGCACGATGAGCACGATAAGTGCGATGATGGCAAAGACCGGAAGGGAACCAAGCGGGGAGAGCCTGTAGAGTCCGTTCATGATGGCGTCACGCGGTTGTCCGTTCCTTTGCGCAGATGATTGCGGCATGGTCATGATGGTACGGTGCAAGCCATGTACTGTCCCGGACCACCAGCCCGGCAGACCCGAGCTCTGATACGGCATCGCAAAAGACAACAATTGGCTCGCTGCGGACGTCAACGCTTCGTGTCTTGAGCATGAGGATCAGGGTACCCCCGCGCTTCAGGAACGCACAGTTCCGCAGTGCAATCGTTGCCTGGTCGGGTTGCGCGACATCCTGGTAGATGAGGTCGACGGGCTCAAGGAGGGCAGCATACTGTTCGGGCTGTGCCGCGTCCGCCATGATCGGGACGATATTGCACCGACGCCGCGCCACTTCGAGAAGGTCCTGGACCGGGCGGGGTGCAAATTCGACAGCATACACAACCTCCGCATAATCCGCCACATGGGAGACCGTAGTCCCGTTGGCGGCGCCGAGATAGAGCACCCGCATACCAGGTTCAAGATCGATCCCTTTTCCAAAGTGGTAGAGCGCTGATAGTTTGCTCCGGTACGGGTCCCACACGCGGAGATCACCAAGCATCCGCTCGCCATAGACGCCCCCTTCACCCCGCGAGACGAGAACCCCATCGACCCGTATCATGGCACCCTGCCTGCAGCATCGATGCGTGCCTGCGCCCGTTCAATGAATTCGGGGGCTATGACCCCGCGGTAGAAGTCAACCCGTCCGGCGATTGCCAGCTGTGCAGCCAGCACACGGGCTACCCTCCCCCGCACCTGCCGGGGGGCATTGTGCACGCGCCGGTGCTGGAAGATGATGCCGTGCTTGGGTGACGGTGTACCGGCACGGAGATGGGAGAAGAGCGCAGTCCGTGCCCCCAGCACCTGGATCGCACTTCCCGGTAACCGTGCGAGCGGCCCGAGCCCGCCGGCATGCAGGAGGAGCCGGGCGGCAACCAGACCCCCGATCAGGGCGCTGCAGTTCGGCATGACCTCATCTGCCCGCCCCGACACGTCCCGTGCGAGCATGGTGCGTGTTTCGGAGAGCCGCTCAACATCGCCAACCACTCTGCCCAGCGCCCCCACGCTGCGCTGTCCAACGGTCCTGACAAGACTGCGCGCCGGCGTCCTGCAGTATTTGCGGGAGAACGACGGCTGCCGGATCTGGTACCATTCCATAACGTGTCCGGAAAGGAGGTTGATGACCGTGTCCAGTTCATCGAGCGTCCGCACCATCTGCAGCAGTTCAGTATCTTTCTGCCGGTATTTTTCCCGGATCCTGCGTTTCGCGATGACAACGCACACATCCCTCAGTTTTGCGAGGTAATCGGCACGATCACGGCAGAAACCGCAGTCACGTGCCATGGTCCAGTCAGGCAGGACAAACCGGTCCATGCTGGTATGAAGCGACAGGAGCCGGTCAGCGAGGTCTGCCGCATTGCCGCTGCATGGGTGGCACCTCCCGTTCTCCGCATCCCCGAACCAGTATGACTGCATCATAAAACCTAGGAGAATGCAGGGTATAAACCAATGGGAAATTCAGGTCCACGCGATCCCGAACGAATAGAGCATGACCGGCACCATCACCGCACCGATGCAGTACATCCTCGGGACATTGACACTATGCGGCACGAGCCCGACCAGCGTGGCAAGCAGGAGAACAAGACCGCCAAACGGCCCGGTCAGCAGCAGGCATACCACAACGACAAACACAATCACGGCACCGTGGAGCCGCCGACCCTCAATCCCCGAAAAGAGGTGCGCTGAGCGTGAAAGGGTCACGGTGATGATGTAGGCAGCGCAGGCGGCAACCACACCCGCGACAAACAGGGCGCTTGCCGGTGGGAGGGTGATCGCGGAGAGCGCGACCATCACCCCGTTGCGCATCCTTGATAACGCAAAGAGCGCCGCAAGCCCGATGAAGGCGTTGGCAGTATTTGCGGCACTTGTCGCAAGGATATAGGCGCGGCGGTCTTTCTGGTACCCGATGACGGAAGCAAGCACCCCGTTTGCCGTCGCATTTGACAGCCCCGGCAGCCAGCCCACGGCGATACCGGCAAGGGTTCCGAGCACCGAACTCTTCGCCACCGATCCCCCGTCCATCGAGATCCCGGTGAACCTCTGGACCGGCATCTTCCCATGGGAAGCAGTGAGCAGAACCGAGATCCCGAACAGGCCGGTCAGGAGCGGCATGAGCAGCGCACTCCCTGCCCCCATGGAGTGCCAGCCGAGGAACCCATAGCGGAGGGTAAAGACCCCGAGGATGCCGGATGTGAAAAACAGTGCAAGGGCCCAGCCGGGCGATTCGCTCGTTACGATCAGGTACCCGATGACCGCAACAAGGAGCAGCCCGATCCCCCAGTCAAACATCGGCTGGAGTGCCGGGAGGAGGAAATAACAGAGCACCGACAGCGGTACGGCAATGACCATGGCACACGCGCTTCCCAGTGCCGCAATCCGCACCGCTTCCTCGCCGTTCCCTTCGAGGCAGAGGGCATGGGCAGGAAGGACGGCAAGTGCGGTATCAGCATCCGGGATTCCAAGAAATGTGCTCGGGACGCTGTCGACAAAGGTGTGGGTGATCAGGGCCGCAAACATCGTTGCGGCAAGCGCCACGGGACCAAGCACCGGGAGGATAACAACCTGCAGGCTGAGCAGGGCACCTGCCAGCGTGTTCGCATGGATGCCGGGGAGCAGCCCGCTCACCGTGCCAAGTGCAACCCCGAGCAGCGTCCCGACCAGGATTTCGATCATTAATCAGATGTCCAGCACAGGAGGGATAAAGGAACCGAAATGGATACAGTCATATCCTCCATCGGGTAATGATCTTTGAATGAAGATTGCGGTCACGCGTCTTTTGGGGAAGGAGGGCAGCGATTCGGCACGCTGTGCACAGTACGGGCACCAGTGCTACAGTGTCCACCCCCTCAGGTCCGAAGTGAGGCAGAGTGCCGTTGCTGCATTTGTCGATGCGGTCGATCGCGGTGATTTTGACTGCCTCTTTTTCACAAGCGCCCTGCCCGCGGTGATCATTGCACCGCTTCTCAACCGCTTCCCCCGGGTCATCGCGGTAGGCCCCCAGACAGCGAAAGCACTCCGGAGCTTTGAGATCGAATGCGAGACGCTCCCGGGATTTTATTCACGCGACTTCGTCCCGTACCTCGGGGAATGGATTGCGGGGAAACGCATCGGGATCCCCCGGGCAGACGTCCCGAATCCCGGCCTGATCAGCGCAATTGAAGCTGCCGGGGGTACTGCACATGAGTTCAGGTGCTATGCGCTCGAACCGACAGGTGAACCCCTTCCCCTTGATGGTGCAGACGCCCTGCTCTTCGCGAGTGCGATGTCGTTTTCACAAGCGGTCTGGACGCAAAGGGACGGGTTGCTGGTCATGGCAATCGGTGACGTGACTGCCGCTGTGATGCGGGAGGGGGACGTACCTCCCGCGGTTGTCGGTGACGGTTCCCTTGAAGGGGCGCTCGCGGCACTGAACGCGTACCTGGAGACAAAGGGGGACTGATGCCAACACCTGAAGGTGACAGGGTGGATCCCCCGGTATGGACAGGATCCGGGATGATCGTGATCGACAAACCGCGTGGCCCGTCCAGCCACCAGGTGACTGCATGGGTCGGAACGATGCTCGGGTGCCATGTGGGGCATTCCGGGACCCTCGATCCCCGGGTCTCCGGTGTCCTGCTCGTGATGCTTGGCAATGCTGTCCGCCTCGCACCACACCTGCTGCGGCATGACAAGGAATATGTCTGCCTCATGCGGCTCCACGGAGATGTCCCAAAGGAACGGCTGGAAGAGATGGCGGGGGAATTTACCGGAAAGATTTACCAGCGTCCGCCGAGAAAGAGCGCGGTGAAACGCTCGCTGCGGATCCGAAGCATCCACCGCATCGGGATCCTCAGCCATGAGAGCAGGCTCGTCCTGTTCAGGGTGCACTGTGATGCAGGCACCTATATCCGTTCGCTCTGCCATCATATGGGGCTGGCGCTGGGTGTCGGGGCGCATATGCAGGAGCTGCGCCGGATCCGCTCGGGGCCTTTCGATGAGACGAGGTCATGGACGCTTTCCGCCCTGAGCGATGCCTGCCTGCGTGCTGTCATGGGGGATGCCGCAGCACTCCGCTCCATGATCGTGTCAGTCGATGCAGCAGTCCCGGACCTTCCCAATGTCATCATCCATGACAGGGCGATCGATGCGGTCTGTCACGGTGCGAAGCTTGCGGGTGTCGGGGTGATCAGCTCCGATCCTTTCAAAAAAGACGACAGCGTTGCGCTTGTATCCCGCAGGCGCGAGTTTGTCGGCCTTGGCAGGGCGCTCGTCTCTTCATCTGACTTCAGTCCGGGAAAACCAGGATTTGTGGTTGCGCCTGTTGCAGTATTCTTAAAACTAGGCACGTATCCGAGGGGGTGGGGAAAAAAGGCTGAAAAAAAAGAAAAAACCCGCCCATTGCAAAAGGGATAGCATTAAAAAAATTCCCGACAAAGAGTTAGGATACATTTTTGCTGAGGTAGTCTAGCCCGGTAAGGCGCAGGCCTGGAAAGCCTGTGGGGCATTTGCCCCTCGGGGGTTCAACTCCCCCCCTCAGCGTTCCTGCTGATAAAAAAAAATTCAGCGGGACAAAAAATCCCTTTAGAAAGAACACTGTTCTGCTGCCTGCCTTCCCATCCCGAATGCACAGGCATTGATCTCGATGGTCTTTGTTGGCACCAGGTTCTTGACGGATTCAAGCACCGATTCGGGTTTGAGCGGCATTGCATGGGAGGCAGCCCCCAGCATCACAACGTTCTGGGAGAGCGGGCTCCCTGCCTCCTGCGCGATTTGGTCAGCATCAAGGAGGCAGAGCCTGAACCTGCTGAGCACAGCGATGATCGAATCTTCTGTGGGCGCCACCAGGTTCTGCATGAAGACCGACGTAGGGAGCACGAGGTGGCGGTTGACAACCATCATCCCGCCCTCTTTTAAGTAGTGGGAATACCGCAGTGCCTCAAGGAGGTCAAAGGAGAGCAGGAGGTCTGCCTGCCCGGGCGCAATAAGCGGCCCGTACAGGCAGTCGATCCTGATATGGCTCTCGACCGATCCGCCGCGCTGTGCCATGCCGTGGGTCTCGGCACCCTTCACGCTCCTGCCTTCACGGAGGCACGCGTTACCGAGAATGTTTGACGCGAGGATCGTCCCCTGCCCGCCAATCCCCACGATCAGGATATCAAAACTGCGTTTCATCTCTTCCCCTCCCGCACAATCGCCCCGGCAGGACAGATCTGCGCACACACCGCACACCCGCTGCACAGGTCATTGATCCGTGCCTTCTCGTCCACAAACTCGATGGCCGGGCACCCGAAGCGGACACAGGTGCCACATCCGGTGCAGGTATCCGCATCGACCGTGTACCGCCCGCGTTTCACACCCGCCCGCCGTGCCGTGATCACGCACTGCTGCTTTGCAATAATGACCTTGACCCCCCTGCGTGCCTGTGCAGCCTTCAGCACGTTCATCATGCCGGTGATATCATACGGGTCGACTGTCTCCACAAAGGTGACGCCGCAGGCACGGCAGACCGCATCAAGCGAGACCGGCGGGCTTTCGGTGCCGCAGGCAGTCACCCCGGTATTTGGGTTGGGCTGGTGCCCGGTCATCGCGGTAATCCGGTTGTCGAGAATCACCACCGTCATGTCCGCCCCGTTGTACACCGCGTTCATCAGCCCCTGGATGCCGGTATGCAGGAACGTTGAGTCCCCGATCGTGCAGATGATGTCACGGGGTTCACCGGAATGTGCGAACCCGCTCGCGACGGTGATCGATGCTCCCATGCAGATGGTGGTATCAACGACCCCGAGCTGGAGCCCCAGCGTATAGCAGCCGATATCGCTGGGGTAGATCGCGTCCTTGAAGACCCGTTTGATCGCGTAGAACGCGGCGCGGTGCAGGCAGCCGGCGCACAGGATCGGGGGACGCAGGGGTAAATTCTGCACAGGGCTCACCGCAGGATACGGGTTTCTGGCAAGCACACCGGCGTTCACCATGATCTGGGCAACGGCAGGGAGGGACAGTTCACCTTCGTAGGGCACGTACCCGTTCTTCTTGCCAAGCACCTTTACCATGCCGGTGACCTGCAGGACCTGCTCTTCGATTTCAGGGGCGAGTTCTTCAATGACAAGGACAGCGTCGTGCTTGTGCACAAAATCAGAAAGCCATGCTTCATCGATCGGGTAGGCACCGATCTTCATGAACGAGATGCCGTCAGGGATGAGTTCCTGGACATAGGTTGCTGCAATCCCGCCTGCGATCACCGCGGTCCTGCCTTTGACAAAACACGTATTGTACCCGAGTTCAACCAGCCGTTTCCTGATGGCAGGCTGTTTTTCGTTCAGTTTTTTATGGAGGATTCTGGTATGGGCAGGGATGATCACATACTGTCTGGGATCCTTTTTGAACTCTCCTTTGCGCGCGGACGCGACGATCTCCCCGAGGCTGACATCCCCCTTGGAATGGCAGATGCGGGTGGTCGGGCGGAATATGACGGGAAGCCCGAACTCCTCGGACAGGGCAAATGCGTCGATCAGCATGTCGTGCGCTTCCTGGATCGTTGACGGGTCAAGGCACGGCACGCGTGCAAAATGTGCATAGCACCGGCTGTCCTGCTCGTTCTGGGAACTGTGGGCAAACGGGTCGTCCGCGCTCATGATGACAAGCCCCCCGGTCACGCCGGTATAGGCACTGGTCATCAGCGGATCGGCAGCCACATTCAGCCCGACATGTTTCATGGTGCAGAGCGCACGCAGCCCGCACCACGCTGCGGCAAGCGCATTTTCCAGCGCCACTTTCTCGTTCACCGACCACTCGATATAATACCCGCGGTCGGGGCGTGAGCGGAGCACATCGATCACTTCCGATGAGGGAGTACCGGGATACCCGCTCACAAAATCCACGGGAGCCTCGAGGCACGCGTGGGCGATCGCTTCATTGCCGAGGAGATACTGTCGATCCATAATCCCATTTCCTGCACTGTACCATAGTTTGAGGCATGGATGACTATGTATTTAACGAGCCCATGATCCGAGATTCACAACCTATAAAAACTCCGGTGGGATACTACTTAAGGTAAATTTCGCGAATTTTTGGGCCCGTAGCATAGCTCGGTGGTGCGCCCGGCTGATAACCGGGAGGTCATGCGTTCGAATCGCATCGGGCCCATACTGGTATCGTTGTAGTGTATTTTGATATAGTCACCGCGCCCAAACTTTGGGATATGGATACGCGGTACAAGGCCATCCTCGCAGCAGAGTCATTGCTCTTTGTCATCATTTTTTTCATCGATGTCTATTTTTTCAGTGATATCTATTTCAGTGGAATCGCGGGAGTCATCCTTGTCACGGTCGGGATGTCGTTTTTTATCATGCAGCATTCGCAGTTCCTCCCGGAGGTCAGCGTTTTTCTCCGGGACGATGCAAAGGGTATCGTTGTCACCAACCGTGGAAACGATGCTGCAACGAATATCCATGTGGCAATCGTCCCCCATAATATCGAATTTGATATCCCGGCGCTCGCCGTCGATGCACGGTATGAGTACCCGCATCATGAGATGATCAGTGAGGCAAAAGCCGCAGTGACCTACCAGAACTCTCGGGGGCTGGCCTGCTCGCAGACGTTCAGGTTATCCGCCCTTGGAAAAAGTGATGACGATCTCTTAAAGCCGGTCATCCCCTTCTTCAAATGGAAATGAAAAGGAAGAAAAGAGGCAGGTCTCATTTTTTTTCCGGGAACACATAGGAAATAATTTTTTCAAGGGCACCCACCAGCACTTCTTCTCCTTTGAGGTAATCATGCAAAGCCTGGTAGAGCATATACATTGCATCATACCCGTAGGTTTCGAGAACTGCCCCGGTATCGAGCGGGTTCAGGTACGAATCGGTGATAAACCCGTCGCTGCTGTACATCAGTTCAAAAAATTTTCCCTCTTCTGAGAGGACACAGTACTGGTCAGTCACCTTTTTTGATACATCATCAGGACGATACGGGGAAGGATCTGACTTTCCCAAAAGGATCATTTTTTTGGGGTAATAATTTGCATCATACATTTCCCCTTTTGTGTCCAGTTTGCCTTTCTGAAGCATCACAAGCCCGATCGATTGTATGACCGGGATCGCGGACTGTGCCATGCGTTCAAGGAGCGCAACATCATTCTTCCTGATCTTTTCCGCAAGAGGTGCTTCTTTGCCTTTTAAATCCTCTATTTTTTGCAGGATCTTCTGAAAACCAGCCTCGATTTCATCCATACTGTCATAACCCTCCGAATGATGTCTCAAAGAATATGGATCATTGGCGTTTGGCAATAATAAGCATGTGGAATTCTGAAGTATGGGTCCGTGGACCCGGGGCCGGCCTGCTGCCGGAGTGAAAATCCAGGTGATTCGGTCAGGGAGTGCACAGGACAGGGGAGCTTTTATCAGGTTTTTTTCCAGTATCGCCCGCCCCGCGGTTCCCGGAGAAATAATACATGTGTTCTTTCTGGAGACGCGCCTGCCCTGTACATCCAACGGAGAGATTCTCGTCAAGCACAACACCAAGGTATGACGGGGTCCGGGCCATCACCGATCCATTCCGGATCTTTTCTGTGACAACGAACTGCACTGTTTGTCCCAGCAATGGTGCATTGATCGCGTGATAGATCTGCTGTGCCCTCGAATTCATGATCCGGGAGCGATCTTTTTTCGTTGCATCAGGCAGTTCCTTTGTGTCAGCTATGGCGGTGAACGGGCGTTTTGAAAACCGTGTCACGTTCACCTTGTTCGGGCGGGTGCGGTCGAGGAGCTCAAGGGACTCTAAAAAATCTTCGTTTGTTTCGCCGGGGAAC
Source organism: uncultured Methanomicrobiales archaeon (assembly GCA_903900025.1). Taxonomy (GTDB): domain Archaea; phylum Halobacteriota; class Methanomicrobia; order Methanomicrobiales; family Methanospirillaceae; genus MVRE01. Next base: position 13,463 of record CAIULN010000019.1, read on the forward strand.
CCGACAATCATATCGGTCGCAAGGGTGAGTGAGGGATATTTTTTCCTGAATGCCGCCACGATCTGCTCGAAGTCGTCAGAGCAATACCCCCGTCCCATGGTTCTGAGGACACGGTCAGAGCCTGACTGGACCGGGACGTGGATGAATTTGAAAATGGTGTCAAGGGTGAAGGCTTCGATAAGGTCATCGAGGATCGGGAGCAGGGTTGCAGGGTTCATCATGCCGACTCGCACATAAAAGTTCCCGGAAAGGTCCGCACACGCGTTGAGCAGGTCTGCACATGAGGTGCCGGTGTCCTGTCCCCAGGCGCTCACGTCCTGCGCTGTCAGCTGGATCTCTGCAGCGCCCTGCCGGATAAAGGCACGCATCTGGGAAAGGACCTCCTGCACCGGATAACTTTTCAGCGCCCCGCGGGCGATCCGCGTGACACAATACGTGCAGTGCCCACAGCAGCCCTGTGCAACCTGGACAATTCCCACCGGATCGGGACTGACGGTTCCACAACGTTTGTAGTATTGATGAATCGAACCAGGGGGAATGATGACGGGTGAACATACTGCTTTGATCGCATCCTGCTGCACCATTGGCATGCAGCCGGTCACGTAGAGTTCCCTGTCACAAAACCGTGACAGTCGCCTCAGCATGCGCCGCTCGGTCACCGCAATCACCGTGCAGGTATTGATGATGACGGCATCGGCACGATCGTCTGATGTGACCAAGATGCAGCCACGGTGTTTGAGGATCTCTTTTAATTTCGCCGTGTCCCCGAAATTATACCGGCACCCGTATGTCTCGATATATACCCGTTTCCCCTTCAGATCCTCAAAACCCGCTGGTGTCATGAACGTCTGGTCCCAAAATCATGGTTCAGGCATACAGTTTTTTCTTTCCCTTCATGCATTATCGCTAAAACACTAAAAAAGGCAACGAGTGTCAATGCCCTGCAGGAGGAAAATAACAGCCAGCACAATGCTTAACCGATGATACCCACTATCTGTTTATCAATGATCAGAATTGGTCTGATCGGGTGCGGAAATATCGGTCATATTATTGCAGGGCACGCCGATGGGATCAGGATTGTTGCCCTGTTCGATAGATTTTTTGAGCGGGCACAAGACTTGCACAAGGTCACGGGTGCCCGGGCACATGAGCATTTTGAGTCCTTCATCCACGACGAGTTCGATATTCTCGTTGAAGCTGCCTCGGTGAATGCAGTACGGCAGTATGCCATGGATGCCCTTGCACAGGGAAAGGACCTTGTCATCATGAGCGTGGGGGCGCTTGCGGATCCCGGTTTCAGGGATGAACTGAGGGAGTCTGCCCGCCGCAATAAAAAAAGGATTTACATTCCCAGCGGTGCGATCTTCGGTCTTGACAACCTCAAGGTCGGGCGCATCTCTCCGGTCACAAAACTCCTCCTGCGGACCATAAAAAGCCCGGAATCGCTGGGAGTTGAGGCAAACGAGCGTCGTCTCATCTTCTCCGGGAAAGCCCATGAATGCATCAAGGCATACCCCAAAAATGTCAATGTTTCTGTTGCCATGAGCCTTGCCGCGGGAAGGGATGTGGATGTCGAACTGTGGGTGGACCCGGCAGTCGACCGGAACGTCCACGAAGTGATCATGGAGGGGGACTTTGGGGAAACAGCCATCCGGGTGACCAATGTGCCCAGCCCGGAGAACCCTGCGACGAGTTACCTGGCTGCCCTCTCAATTTTGTCCCTGCTCAAAGGTCTCGAAGATCCGATTGTTGTAGGCACGTGAACATACGAGTCGACACGGCGGGCGTACGGTGCTGCAGCCAAGAGAATTCAGATGGTGGATGTTGAATATCTGCTGAATTTTATCCGGGAAGATGCCCCGTTCGGGGACGTGACATCAGACAGTATCATTCCGGATTGCGATTGTACGGCACGGATCAGCATCGAGCAGCCGGCTGTCGTCGCCGGGCTGGAAGAAGCGTCGGCCCTTTTCCGGTATTTTGACGTGGCGGCGGACCAGGCTGTTCCTGACGGTGCACCGGTTCACCGCGGGGATACACTCCTCCGCCTGCAGGGCCCTGCAAAACAGATCCTGCTCATCGAACGCACCGCACTCAATATCATCGGGCGCATGAGCGGGATCGCAACCGCGACACGGCGGTTCGTCGAATCTGTGCAGGCCGTGAACCCGGCATGCAGGGTGGCAGCCACCCGTAAGACCTGTCCGGGGATGCGCAAACTTGACAAGAAAGCAGTCACGCTCGGCGGCGGGGACCCCCACCGCATGAACCTCAGCGACGGCATTCTCATAAAAGACAACCATCTCACCCTTGTCAGCCTTGACGAGGCAATTGCCCTGGCACGATCCCGCGCCCCGCACCGCGACATCGAGGTAGAAGTCGAGAGCGCAGGTGACGCGGTGCGTGCGGCACAGGCGGGCTGTAATATCATCATGTTTGACAACATGACGCCGGCGCAGGTCGAGGAGTCCCTCGATGCCCTGATCCACCATGGCAAAAGGGAGCAGGTCACAATTGAGATATCGGGGGGGATCGATAAGGACACGGTTGTCCGGTATGCAGCTCTCGGCGTCGACATGATCAGTATCGGAGCACTGACCCATTCCGTGAAAAATATCCCGGTACATCTCGAGATCCTCCCCCGGTAAAATACCACATTCTGGTTTGTGGAACGATTCGGAACTTTGTTTATGAATTGGCGTGCAGGAAGAAAGATTAATAACACTCCATCCCAAATTGACGGCTATCGGGGATGATGAATGGGAGATCCGGAAACCACGCGTCCAGACGAGCTTGGGCAGGAGAAGGAGCGCAGGAGACAACTGGTGAACGCATACGTTGGGTTATTACAAAGCGAACATCTCGATTCCCGCTGGAAAGCTGCAGAGGCGCTCGGCGATCACGGGGATCAGACCGCGGTAGAACCCCTCATTGCTGCCCTGAATGACCCGTTTGTCGATGTCCGGTGGCTCGCAGCAAAATCACTGGGGAAAATCGGTGACAGGCGGGCGGTTGACCCCCTGATTCCGTTATTAAAAAACCCAAGCAAGTGGGTGAGGATGAGCGCTGCATGGGCGCTGGGAAAACTGGGTGACCCGCGTGCGGTCGAGCCGCTGATCGAAACACTGAAGGATCCCAAAGGGGCGGTCAGGAAGGATGCTGCATGGGCGCTGGGGAGGCTCGGTGATGAGCGTGCGCTTGCACCGCTCAATGCCGTGGTCCGGGATCCGGATGATGACGTCAGGAACGCCGTGAAGACGGCGCTCGATGCCTTACAGAAGAGAGAGACCGTACCGGCCTAATAAGGGCATAACAATCAGGTAATGATCAACCTTTTGCCCATATCCGATCGTTTACCATAACCAAAAATTAGAGTTTTGTCACTTTCACATCAACATGGACTTCGTCGTGTCGCGAACTCCTCCAGCCGGCCTGGTCACTGGCAAAGCGCGGGTCGATGATGATGAAATAACTGCTTTTGTCCAGTATCCTGAAGGTCATGTCTTTTCGCAACACATTGCTCTGGGAAAAGACCGGCACGACCGGACTGTAATCCCACTGATCTCTTTCAAGCACGGTGTTCCATTCAGGCTCAATTGACGGAAATTTTATTTCATCATCCTTGTCAATAACCAGCACGTTCACCGGTTTATCAGAATTGACCGAGATGCTGAACGCATCGTTCGGGTAGAGGTACCGGTAACCGAAATCCTCAAATGCATACTTCTGATATGTTGTCTGCTCCCCAGACCACAGGTTAATCTGCTCATCGATGATCACCCGCCTCGCTGATGTTGTCGCTGCAGAAATGCCTGCCGGCGCTGTTGTTACCACCGTGGCCACCTGTTGGGATCCCTGGCTCCCGGTCGTTCCTGATTTCTGGGGGGCGGTACCGGTACATCCGCACAACCAAACGGTGCAAAAGACGACAATGAAGAGTGCAAAGAAGACAATTTTTTTCATAGGCTTAATGTCACAGGATCAGGCTAAAAAGATTTTCACTTACCCGTGAGATCGGGCTGCAACGGGGCATATGCCGGATGAGCAAGGGAGATCTTCGCTATCATCAGGGAAGTGGTGAGAGATCAGATGCGCTCTGTACAACCACCTCTTTTTTTCCCAGATATGTCTGGACAATGCCGGTAATCGAAATATTTTCCCAGTTGTGCAGTGTCAGGGTTTGCGCGACCGTGTTTGGAATAAAAACTGATATATTGTTCACCTGCATGAGAAGGTGACCCCCGTTTTTTGTCACCCCGAGATGATCGATCGTGCCGGTCAGATATACCAATTCACCATCTCCGGACGTATCGGTGAACGGAACTGCAAACGGCCGCTTTCCAAGGTTATCGAGGATAAGGTGCGCAGCGACCACAACAATTGCCACGCTGATCAGAAGGAGGAGAGCTATCCGCTCCTGACGCCCGAACATGAATAGCAATGGATGACGGAGTATAAATCAACGATAGATTGATATGTTAACACTGTTAACATCAACATCATGTATACGACAACCCTGCCACCGTCATCCATGATGGTGCTCCAGATCCTTGACAGTGGCGGTGCGATGACGCACAAGGATTTGGTATCGAAGAGTAAACTTGCTCCCCGCACGGTGCGATATGCCCTGAAAAAATTAAAAGAACGGCAGATGATCATCGAGAAATTCAACTTCCGTGATGCACGGCAGATCATATATCAGAACAGACCCCGGCAGACAAACGAGAACCAGAAAGCACTCGCATGAATCAAGAACCCTGCCTGCTCATCCATTGCGATGTGCTGGTGCGAAAGATGCTCCCGTCCATGCGTGCCGAGATGGTATCGCGTCTGGTAAGTGAGCGGGGCCTTTCACAGAGCGAAGCGGCGCGGAGGCTGGGCGTCACACGCGCAGCGATATCACAGTATGTCAGCAGGAAACGGGGGAACAGCGAAGTCCGTTTCTCTTCAGAGGTCAGCACCCTCATCGACCGCTGGGCGCTTGCGCTTGACACCGGAGAAAGCGACATCACTCTTTGCGACGTCTGTAAATGTGCAAAGAAGAAGCTTGACCGGTTGTAATGCTCTTTTGATGTCTTGTTTAGATGAACGCCAGGCTCATCATTCACTGGAACCTCACCGTCTTTTCAGATTCCACATGTATATAAGCATGAGACAGAGAATAACGGCGATCAATACAGCGATCTTGAGATAATCGGTTTTTTGTGAGGCTCCGGGCCTGACCGGCTGCCAGTCATCCTCGAATACATTTTTGAAATACCGAGCAGCAGCCGGATGTTCAATGATCACGCCCGCCTCCCGGTTGAAATTCGGTGAATTGGCATTCCAGTTAATGCTGCTGACAAGCACGCTCCTGTTATCCACAATAACCCCTTTATTGTGGATCTTTTCCAGATTGTTTGATTCGATATCAGCAATCCGCCCTTCGAGGGGGAGCCTTTCTGCGGCTGCAACCCGGTTGATAAGTGCAGCCATCTCGTCGTTATCCTTAGTATCCTCAACATTATACCAGTAGGAGTCGAGCAGGACTCTCACATGCACCCCGCGCCGGGATGCGTTGATGGCAGCGCCAAGGTACGGATTAAGAGCTGTGGCAGATTCATTCGTGATATAAGCCTGCTCAATATCAATGGTTTCCTGCGCGTTGTTCAGGAGGTCCTGAATCAGGTAACTCGTATCAGGGGCGATCACGGGAGTGACCCGGGCCCCGGAAAACTGCTGCGGAAAGAATTCTACCGTGTAGGGAATGGGTGACGGGGTTTTGAGGGGTGACGGGGTCCCGCCGACCGGCACTGAGTTTATCCCATGGATATCAGACAGAAAAACACCTTCAAAATATGCCGCGAGATCACGGGATTCCAGATAGACACCCCAGCCACGGTTGCCCCTTATCCCTCCCGCCGGAAACCCGCTTTGCCCGAAATTTTCACTGGTGACCAGCACTGCCCTCCCGTCTGTCACCAAGTATTTCGCATGGTCGAACCGGTAGGGTGCTTTGCGGTCACCCGTGGCTGCCATCTGGTAGATCGGAATCCCGCTCTGGTTCACCCTCCAGATCAAGTCCTTTTCTTCTGTGCTGATACCCCCTACCGGGCCCCCTTCGAGAAGTACCAGGACCTGTACACCTCGCTGGTGTGCATCGATGAGCGGTCCGGATAGTGCCGGGCTTGTGAATTCATAGACATTGAGATGGATGGTCCGGCCTGCCGACGCGACTGCATGCAGAAAGACTTCATACGAACTGTCCGGGGAGACAAAGGCGGTGATCGTTACATTGTCGAACGTATCTATCGAAAACCTCGACTGCCCGATGAAGAGCGGGCGCCGGTCCCACACCCCTTTCTCAAGGAAATGAACCTGCCCCTCCCGCGGTTTTACGTCCTCCGGCCACGATACCGCCTGGACCAGTGCGCCGTTCTCATAGAGCAGCAGCCGGTCACGGGTGTTTGCCATCCTGAGCTTATCGCCGGAGATGACATCGGGGACCAGCGGTGAATACCCGAACCATTCAAAGTCGGGCAACCGCCCGTGCGTTGTTTCAAACGCCACCGCGTCCCGTGCGACGGTGATCTGCCCGTTCATCGCCGTTCCGGGAGGAAAACGGAACCCCCCGTTCCCGTCCGAAACCGTGATACCGTCGAGGTACCCGCTGCCGGAAATGACCAGGTACTCGTCCGCATCATCGTGGAGATACGGGTCGGGACAGAATTCGACAATCTGGAACGCACTGCATGGGACCACACACCATACAAGGACAAATACCGTGGCGATCCAGCGCATGATGAATCCGTTTATCAGTACCTGTTTTATAATCTGGCGGTATCCGTTGCCGGTTGGTGTGATGCCCGGTGCCACGAAATGAGCAACGATCAGCGCACTGGCCGCTGCGGATCGCAGAGACACCGGCAGAAAAGGGCAGGGGAGGTCGTGTCCGTCGCGGGCGAGGTGAGGGGAACAAATGCAATCTTTTAATGGTCATGAGTGAGATAGTATAGGAACCCAATTGTGGAGAGTATTCATGGCAAATAAAAAATGTATATCCTGCAATGCTCCGCTTGCAGAAGAGGGCGCAACCGACTTTAAGTGCCCGGCGTGTGCTTTTGAGATCAGACGGTGTTACCGCTGCAGGGAGCAGAGCATCCCCTACATCTGCCCGAAATGCGGATTCGGGGGACCGTAACTCTATGAGCCGCGTTGCAGTTATTGCCCGGGTGATGCCGGAATCACCGGATGTGGATCTTGAAAAGCTCAAAGCCGCGCTCAAAAAGAAATTACCGGGTATCCAAGATATCAAGGAAGAACCAATCGGATTCGGTCTCAAAGCGTTAAAGCTCGCAGCGGTTGTCAACGATGCAGGTGGTGAGACTGATGCGATCGAGCAGGCACTCGGAGAAGTTGCCGGTGTCGAGCGGGCAGAGATTGTTGAAGTTACCCTGATGTAGGGTTGCTGTTCAACACTGTCACCTGTTTTATACAAACGGACTATTGTTCAATTGCAGAAAAGATCTGCTCGGTAATCGCCCGTATCTTTTCAACCGATTCGCGGAACGCGATGACTTCAGATTCGTCGATCCTGATCGTGACCGGAAATACCCCGTTGCGGTTGATCCGTGCAGGAACACCGATGCAGATATCCCCAATGTCGTGAACCTCGCTTTCGATATAGGCCGATACGGTGAGAATCCGGTTTTCATCACCAAGAACGGTCTTCACGAGCGAAGCAATCGCTTCACCGGGTCCGTAGACCGTCGATCCCTTATTCTTTATGATAACCTCTCCGCTGCATTTCACTGAGCTGATAAACTCCTTTACGGGGAGGTGCGAGAATGTCGGGAGATTGGAGATCCTGATCCCTCCAATGGTTGTCGCCGACCAGAGTGGCACCATGCTCTCGCCATGTTCGCCGATGATACGGGTATGCACCTCACTTACATGCACCTTGAAATACGATGCAATGAGTGATTTCAACCGCATTGAATCCAGATGGGTGCCCAACCCGAACACCTGGTTCGGCTTCATGCCGGAATACTTAAGTGCGACAAAGGTCATCACATCGACCGGATTGGTTACGACAAGAATCTTTGCTTCCGGGGCGACAACCCCGATAGTCTGTGCAAGCGGTGCAGTGATACGTGCATTGCCCAGTGCAAGATCGAGGCGATCCTGTCCGGGCGTGCGTGGAGTACCGGCGGCGATTACCACAATATCTGAACCGGCTGCGTCTTTCAGATTCGTCGTCCAGTTGATCTGAATATCTGTGCCCCTGGCCGCAAAAGAGTCAATAAAATCCTGGGTTATCCCCTTGAGCAGGGCATCACGCCCTTCCCGCCCGTAGAGCAAGATTTCATGGACATGCGGGTTGATGGATATCGCGTGCGCCGCATAACTTCCAACATTGCCGGTCGCACCGATGATGGTCACTTTAGACATAGTAATAGTAATCGCAATGGGGACGTGTTATCGGTCGACTGTACGTTACTGCTTTCACCAGAACATCCATCCTCCGCCCCGTTACCCCATGGGCGCCGGATGTCTGCGGTAAGTCTGCTCCCTTCCGGGCCTGAACCGGTCCCCGCAGCAACAGGTCGCCATTCCCTCCGGAATTTTGATCCCTGTCCATCGACCTCATGGGACGAGGTTTCACAGTCAGAACGCACCGGTTCCAGCAGGTCGTTGCAGCCTCGGTCAAACTTCGCCCCCCGCGTACCGACGGTTTCAGGTTACAGGTGACGCCGAACCACCCGGGCTAGTCCCCATATATCTTGCACACAACGGGAAAAAAGGCTTTGTACCTGAAAAACCACTTCACCCCTGTGGTAATCCCCGGGTAATAATGAACCGACCGCTTCAGGGTATGAATACTTCCCCACCGACCCTTGCCTGCCACTCCTTCTGGATCAGATCAAGTGCCTTTGGGTCTTTTTTATCAAAAATATCGATTGCAGTGACCGGAAAGCCGGCAGGCAATACACGGTACAGCAACCGGAAGTCCCCCTGATAGACCTCGATACTCTGATCCCCCTCGGTCTGTGCAATTTTCACGGGTTCCTTTGCAACCGGGTGTTTCTGCATGTCTTCGTATTGTTCAAAGATTTTAATTTTTTTGAGGTTCAGGTAGTCCCTGTTTATCTCAAGGTTGAATGCCGACCAGAATGCAGAAGCGTACCATGCGTCGTTCATGATCACTTGGGAGACTCCCATGCACGCAGCGGCAAGACCGAGCGTGCCCACACCGGAACAGGCATCGACAAAGTATGGCACCGGGGGTTTGCCCACGTGCTCTTCAACAGATTGGATCTTCGGGTAGCCCCCCCGCGGGAATTCGATGTGGACCAGAGACTGTTGTTTGTACATCACCAAAGGACCGGTCTGGAGGGGGAACACATCTGCCCTGACATCACAGCCTGCAAGGAGATCGTAAACCTTTGGGACAGTATTGAGATCGGGGTCTGGTATGCCCGGGGTAAAATTACCTGATTTCACCACCCCACGCAGTTCGGGTACTTCCCGTATCAGGATCTCCGCGCTCCTTGTTGTGACCCGCGGAGAAAGCAGGACGAGGGATTTATCCGGAAGGAACGGGGGGCGATCCATCGCAAAACCCGGGTGGACAAGGGGGGACCCCACTGCTGCCACTGGGTCAGTCTTTTGAAGATCCCCCTGTTCTACCATGATGACGAACATGTGTGCAAAGACCTCGTCGATGAACCGTTTTCCACAAGAGCAGGGAAGTTCGTAAGAGAATTCAGGAAGGGGGGCCCGTTTGTCAAGAAACCGGACGCTGCAATCCACACAGGGAAGGAAGATTGTCGGAAGCGTGGCAAGGATGTCCTTTGCCGACTTGACACAGTCCATCTCGCACACTGGGCACTTCATCATCTTGGATGTTGTCGCTTGTCATTGAAAAGGTTGCGAAACGGAATTAAAAACTGTACTCTGGAGGAATCCCTGATCGCACATCTGATAAGGGATAAGACAGCTCTAAACGGTTTTCCCCGGATATCGCAAAGGGGGATGTCTGCCGTGACAAAATGTCAGGGCAGACTCGAAAAAATTGTCCGAGAGACAATTTTGGGAGTGCCACAGTGGCGGGGGCAAAGCCCCCGAGAACGTTATGAAGATGGATTTTTTTTATAGAACCCCAAACTGTGCAAAAACAAAAATGGGCCCGATGCGATTCGAACGCATGACCGCCCGGTTATGAGCCGGGCGCTCTGACCGGACTGAGCTACGGGCCCATAAACGCCGCCAACAGGACTCGAACCTGTGA
>CAIULN010000020.1 GCA_903900025.1 uncultured Methanomicrobiales archaeon
GATATTGCCGATGCCGGACATTCATTCACGCAGGTTTCACAACCGGTACATTTTTCTTTGTCTATGACTGCCACCAAAATGGTCACTCCACCGTATATGTTTCACAAAATACAAAAAAAGGGTTTCGATATGTGCATGACGGTTATATCTTTTTGAGGTTGAGGACGTCGTTCATACCGTACATGCCGGGTTTTTTGCCGACTACCCAGCGCGTGGCACGAAGTGCCCCGCTCGCAAAGACCGCCCGGTCATAGGCACGGTGGGAAAGCGTGATCGTTTCGTAGTTCTTTGAGAAGAGCACCGCATGGTCACCAACGATGTCTCCGCCCCGGATCACGTGGACACCGATCTCGTTTTTGCGCTCGGTCATGCCTTCCCTGCCATAGATCTTCTGGCGGGTGCCCGTTTCTTCGTCAAGGATCTGGAGGATGGTCTTTGCGGTGCCGCTCGGCGCATCCTTTTTGTTCCGGTGATGCCCCTCGATCACCTCGATGTCGTAGTCCTTGAGCAGCCTTGCCGCGTCGCGCAGTACCTGCCAGAAGATATTGACACCGACAGAAAAATTGCTGGAGATGACCGCAGGGGAGTGCCCGGCAACCGCGTCAGCCATGATCGTTCGCTGTTCGGGTGTAAAGCCGGTGGTGCCGACAACAAGGGCAACGTTATGGCGAGCTGCCGTCTTGACATTCTCAACCGCGGCGCTTGCGACGGTGAAATCAATCAGGACATCCGGTTTTTTCTTGTCTAAAAGCTGGTTGATATCCTTTGAGGCGACCAGTTCCTCACCAAAAAAGGTGCCGGCTTTGAGGTCTACTCCGCCGACGATTTTCAGATCTGGGGATTCAGAAACCATCCTCCCGATCGTTTGTCCCATGCGGCCGGAGGCGCCGCATACGACGACGTTCACCATTCCTTACCGCCTTCCTTTTTTGGGGAACTGTTTCTTCTTGGAAACGAGAGCCTTTGCAGGTGCAGTTTTTTTGGCCATGGGTTTCACTGCCCTAACGCCGGATGCCGTGAGCACTGCCTGGAGCTGTGCGGTCTTCTTTTCATCAAGGTCATCGAGTGGCAGACGTACCGGGCCACCGGCCATTCCAATCAGCTCAACCGCCTTTTTTACGGGGATCGGGTTGGTGTCGATGAACATCGCGCGTAACAGCGGGGAGAGTGCATAGTGAAGGGCAAGCGCCTTTTTGAGGTCTCCTTTTTTCATCGCCTCACACATATCCACCATGCGCCTGGGATCAACATTTGCAGCTACGGAGATCACACCTGTCCCGCCAAGTGCCATGATCGGGAAGGTCATGTTGTCATCACCGGAGATGACAGCAAAGTCTTCATCCCGTGTATCCTCAATAATCCGTGAGATCTGGCTGATATTCCCGCTTGCTTCCTTGATAGCAACGATGTTTGGATGTTTGGCCAGCTCTGCAACGAGATCGGGCTCAAGGTTCTGCCCTGTCCTGCCCGGGACATTGTACATGATTAAGGGAATATCGAGGTCAGCAAGTTTCGTGTAATGTTTGATAAGCCCTGAACGGTTGGGCTTGTTGTAGTACGGACTGATGACAAGTACGCCGTCCGCACCGGTGTTCTTTGCCGCCTTCGTCAATCGAATTGCTTCCGCAGTGTTGTTGGAACCGGTGCCGGCAACAACAGGCACCTTGCCATTTACCTTATCAACCGTAATCTCGATTACCTTTTCATGTTCCTCAAAGGTAAGCGTCGCTGATTCACCGGTCGACCCGCAGGGCACAACCCCATGGATGCCCTGAGAAAGGAGAAACTCAAGATTGTCCGCAAGACCACGTGTGTCAAGGTCCATTGAAGAGTTTCTTTTGAAAGGGGTAATGATTGCTGGAAGGACACCTGCAAACATAAAGCGTTTATTGGTGTCTGTTAGTCTTTATTTTTCGTGTGATAAAACCGGCAATCCGGTTCCTGACGCGTTTGCTGTCTATCAATGCAGTTGTGGCAAGTGCCTGTTTGTTCTCTTCATAATTGCCGGAAAATTTTTCCCGGTTTTTTGCCAGCAGTTCAAGACCGAGAGACTTGATATATGACGGCTTGATTCCCATAATCGTTCCTCCAAGTTCCTTTATTGTATGCGATGTGACAAGATAATAATTGTGTTGGCTATTGTTACCGCATCTTCACCGATAAGGTAGATCAGGCCTGTTGATTTTTGAGCCCCTTTATCATAGATTACATCGGGTACGCCATCAGTGCAGCATGAGGCAATGCCCCAGTCCATCGTGCTGATGCCCGGTGATATTTTTGTGTGGTCAACACCGCAGCACAGAATGGACACATCCTCAAGCAGTCTGAGCGTCCTCTCGCTGTACCCGATCACCGCAGCGCTGCGCATCACCGGATCAAACTTCATGACGGTGAGCACAATGCGTGAAATATCCGTGCCGGTATCAAACGCACACGGTCCGGATGGATGGAATTTCCCGTCAAGCACAGCGATTCCCCCCTTCACTGATGCCACATCGCGGCCGTCGCGGGCATGTCGTAGTGTAAACGCGATATTGCCTCCGGATGGGGGCAGGAGGCGTATATCCATAGCGCCTGCCAGTAATTCCACGGCCGTAGTAAGCCTGAGAATGACCTCATGCCGCTCCTGCCCGGCGCTGATCATCACAAAAAGGGATGGCACACGGGGAAAGATAAGGGTATTCTTTCACCCAAGACCGGGTTCCTCCTTAATGTCAAGCATACCGGAAATGGCCAGTCGGTAAAAGTCAGAAATCTGCATGATCCGTGCGATGAGGGCGATCCGATCACGGTTACATCCTGTGGCAAATCCCTTGTCTTTGGCCTTTTTTATGACCGTCGTTGGTGTGACGTCAGAAAGCCGTCCGCCTTTGACCAGCGCACAGGCAATGATAAGCCTTGATGCACTGTCTGCAGATTGTAGTGCGATCTCTACGGGACGAATATACCCGGTTGTCCTGCAGGTAATCGTTGTGCCGCCGCACGATCGCCGCCGTACCCGGATCGATACCGTGCTCCAGCAGGATCCGTTCCCCCTCAACCCCGTGGCGCTGCATATCGCCCTGCACCAGCTCATAATCAATATCATGAAAGATGCCGATCTCCTCCCATGTAAGGGGCGGTTCATTGAGATGGAGGGCGGTTGCCTTCATCATTGCTCCCGTCGCAAGACAGTGTTGTACCAGGTGGCCATCCTTCAAGCACTCCATGAGCAGCTGGACCGTGTCTTCCCGTCCCATATTCCAAGATACAGTGCATAACCTCATCGGTATTTGCAGGACCGGTGATGTGGATATTGATTTAATGGTGCAGGGACAACAGGTATACAATGGACGCACGACTCCTTGATGTGGTCATCAGCGTGATCTGTTTCTGCCTCCTGATCGCCCTGCTGGGCCTGCTCCCCAGGGTGATGGACGCGGGCACTGCATACGTCAGCGCAGTGTTGATATTTATTCTTGCACTTTCTGGCGCAGGGTATCTGGTCAACAAGAAGATTGCCTGATCTCTACGATTCTTTTCCCTTTTCTACCGGCTTTGCCATTTTCTTTTTATATTTGTAATAACTGAGAGGGTGGTTGACCGTCGCACAGATTGTATCGGAATGGACGCACAACCCTGTCGTGCGCATCGCTGCGCAGGCGGGAGCACTGTACTCGGTGCCGCCGCCGCCCGTAATATGTCCGACCTGATACATGGTTTTTTCCGCATCAAAGTCAGGTGCCCGTGCAAACAATTCCGCAATCTGTGATTTTTCCATACCAATGTTGTGGAGAAACGAGGTCAGGGAAAAACGCCCGGGATGGGTGAGGGTGGCACCTGATGTGATTGCGGTAATGAGCGCCTGGATGCACGGAGGAAATGCACTCTCTTCAATTGCCCCGAGATTCTGGAGCATCCTTTCCTGATATTCCTTTTTAATTTGTTCCGCATATGGTGCGAGCTGTTCGCAGAGAGATTTCGGGATATTCCGATACGGCAGCTCACGACGAAGGATTACACGGATTCGCTCGCGAAGTAATTCATACCTCTCCTCCTGCCTGATCTCGACAAAACCCCGGTGCACAATCCGGTTGACAAGTTTAAAACGCGATTCATGGAGCGGTGCGATAATCTCCACGTAATCATTCAGGGGGATTCTTTCCTGGGTAATATTGATTCCGAATTCATGTGCCAGATATTTCGATATTGGGCTGAATTCATCCGCATCAAGCGTGATGTTTTCATTCCACCCTTTTTCGCCCTCTTCAGTCCCGGTCTCTGAAACGAGGAAATGGTATGCACGCTCGGCCTCATACCGGGTCAGGCGATCCAGAAGCTGCAGATCTCCAATACAGGATGCAATAATCCGGCACAAAACGTAACTTGCAATTTCATCCTCATCGCGGTTTTGAAAATGAGCAACGATTGTTTTTTTTGATGATAATGCCTGATTTATTCGTTTTACTGCAAGATTTGTTATTAATTTTCCCCGCTCCTCTTTTAATAAAACCTCAAGCGGGGGGAAGTCTTTAATGCGGTCATTGGCTTTTTTTAAAAAAGGAAAATGCGATAGTTCCCTGCCTGATGGTTCATAGTCCATCAGTCAGCCTCAATCCGGGGGGCGAGCAGGTATTCGACGTGCCCGTTCCCGTTTGCAATGTCAAACGAGAAGCGGACAGGGTGGTCGATGCCAAGAAAGATCTCCACTTCCGCCGCCTTGCTCATTACTTTGCCCATGTCTTTTAAGTAATCGAGCGAGAAGAGCGAGCGCGCTTCGTTCAAAGATAGTGATTTCAACTCGTCTTTTCCAAATTCCCGACGGATGTTATCGGTATCACCCTCAGCGATCATATAGAACGTTTCATCCTTGGGGTTGATTCCTATTGCAATCTTATCGGAAATAACCGCCGCTGCCTTGATCGCATTGTTCAGGTCATCACCGGATATCGCGACTTTTCCGGGCAGGTTAATGGTCGGAGGGTTCGGGTCTTTCCTGATGGTGTTGGTGTCAAGCAGCGTAATGGAATAGTGGTAACCATGGACGCTGACCTGCATCTTCTGGGCGTTTTCGGGGAGTTCAAGGCTGATGAGGTCCCCTTTGCCCATCATATTGAAGATGTTCTTCATCTTGGATATATCAACCCCGACCTGGCTTTTGGTTGCCTTATAGGAATCAAAAGCCTCTTTTTTGAGCTCAAGCGAGATCATCGCTACATTTGCGGTATCCACAGCACGCGTGGAAATGCCGTTATCAGTTGTATGCAGCCGGCACTCCGGCACAAGAGCCGAAATCGCATCAATGACTTCCCTGAATATGTCTGCATCAATGGTTGCTTTTAACATCGCTTACCCCTTGACAAACTGTCTTATACAGTATATCGTCATACTTTAATTATAGCGTTTTGGGTTTGAATTCCGGCATTTTTCGAGGTTACATCGATGGGATCACAGTGGGGGCACGATAAGGTGTACCAGAAAGCAAAAAGTGAGGGGTACCGCTCCCGTGCCGCATACAAGCTCCAGGAAATCCAGAGGCGCTTTCATGTGATCCGTTCATCCGACAATGTTGTTGACCTCGGTGCAGCACCCGGGAGCTGGCTGCAGGTTGTGCGTACCCTCACGGATGGTCGGGTACTCGGCATTGATCTGTCACCTGTCCCGCCGATTGCTGGGGTTGAGACCATTGCGGGGGATCTTGCAGATACTGCGGTACAGGAGCAGGTTAAGACATTGCTTGGTGTGGTGAACGTGATTATCTGCGATGCCGCACCCAGGCTCTCGGGCCATAAAAGTTACGATCAGGCGCGTGCAATAGCCCTTGGAGAAGAAGCGCTCCGGTTCGCCTGCAACACCTTAAAACCCGGCGGGAACTTTGTGGTAAAATCCTTTCAGGGAACGGATTTTTCTGAATTTTACTCAGCAACAAAACGGCATTTTCACTCAGTGAAGACCTGCGTAACCCAGGCAACCCGGAAAGGCAGTACGGAACTCTATATTATCGGAAAAAATTTTGTTGGTTGATCCTGTGATCCTGAAAGACTTGTATAACCGGCCGGTCAGTAACCTTCGCATCAGCCTTACACCGAAGTGTAACCTTTCCTGCATCTACTGCCATGCTGAAGGGGAATGTAACTCAAAAGAGCAGCTAAGCGCAAAAGAGATTGGAGAAATCCTCCGAATCGCCGCGGGGTTCGATATCAGGAGTGTCAAATTCACCGGCGGCGAACCGACACTGCGGCCCGACCTTGTGGAGATTGTTGGTTCCGTGCCCCGCGGGATGGAATCATCGATGACAACCAATGGCACACTGCTCGCCGATTGTGCTGCTGATCTCAAACGCGCCGGTCTTGCCCGGGTAAATGTAAGCCTCGACAGCCTGAACAATGAAACGTACAAAAAGATTACCGGTACCGACCGGCTCTCTGATGTCCTGGATGGAATCGCAGCGGCAGTGGATGCCGGGCTCACCCCGGTCAAACTGAACATGGTGGTGCTCAAAGGGATCAATGACAATGAGGTGGACGACTTTCTTGCATACGTAAGGGGGAACCGCAACCTGATCCTCCAGCTCATCGAACTGATGCAGTTTAATGATTGCCATTATCATGGTGATCTGAACGCACTGGAAGGTTCCCTTGCACAACGCGCAACGCAGGTGCTCACGCGCAGGATGCACCACCGGAAGAAATACTGTCTTGACGGGGCAGAAGTAGAAGTCGTCCGCCCGCTCCACAACACCGAGTTCTGTGCGTTTTGCAACCGGTTGCGGGTTACTTCTGACGGAAAACTCAAACCCTGCCTGCTGCGCAACGACAACCATATCGATATCAGGGGAAAGCGGGGGAAAGAGCTCGAAGATCTCTTCTGTGAAGCGGTCAGGAAACGGGAACCCTATTACCATTAGGGTTCTTCCCACGGCCGGAACCGTGTGCAGGTACGGCAACGTTTTTACAATGCACTGCCCTATAGAGAGGCATGGATGCAGACAAAGGGTACCTGGCTGTGCTTACTCACCTCTACGAAAAATCACTGATCCTCCACGATATTGGGATGTTCCACAAGGTGCTCTACTTTTATTTCATTGATGCGCTTGCCCATATCGATTATACCTGCAGCATCTATACATTCAATTACCAGTCGGTAAAAAATGTCATGGGCGGGGAGTACCTGCGCTGGCGCATTGACGAAGAGAGAAAAGGCGACCGGGCAAAGTTCCCGTCATTTATCAACTGGCTCAAATGCGAGTATCCGGAAAAATTTGCACATCTCCCCTCGCTCTGGCAGATGGTCTATGATACCGAGGACCCGGCAGGCTATCGCAGCTTCCGGATCGTCCTTGACCCGGATAGCAGGAATGAAATCCCCATCAATATGTTTTTTATCATGATCGACGAATTTTTCGACCCGGACTTTTTAAAGAGCCTGTACTCTGATGCGTCGCTTGCCACATTGTTTGATTCGTATATCAACCGCGCATCATCGTAGGAGAAAATCTTTTTTATGAATGTAGCCCGGCTTTGTTCAGACCTTGTCAGGATCAACAGCGAAAACCCGCCGGGGACTACAAAAGATATCGCCGAGTTCATCCGGTCACTTCTTGAAAGCTGGGGCATTGCGTCAGTCGTCACTGAAAACGAAGCCGGAAAGTGCAACGTTGTTACAGAACAGACCTCTCATAACCTCGTATTCTGCGGCCATGTGGATGTCGTGCCTGCACTGAATACAGGGTGGAGCCGTGACCCGTTCTCCGGCGCTGTGGAGGGGGGTTCTGTCTGGGGCAGAGGGACGACCGATATGAAAGGGGGGTGTGCCGCACTCCTCGATACCTGCCACACAACCGTCGAATCCGGTCCCGATCTTCCGGTGCAGCTTGCCTTTGTCTGTGATGAGGAGACCGGCGGCACCTCCGGGATACAATACCTGATTGCCCGGCACATGATCTCCCCGTGCGACTGCCTCATCGCTGAGCCTACCCCGGTCCGCAACCCCAACATCGGCCAGAAGGGGCTTGTCAGGCTCGACCTGCAGTTTTCCGGCACGCCCGCCCACGGATCACTCTACCCTGCCGTCGGCGTCAGTGCGATCATGGAGGCATGTGCCCTGCTCGAATACGTGAAGGGATTGAACGGACAGCATTACCCGGTGGGCAATGATATGGAAGAGATCATTGCAGGCTCCTCCCGCGTGCTTGGAGAGGAATTCGGGCTTGATCGGGCGACTGACGTGCTGACGAGGATCATGTTCAATCCGGGCATTATAAACGGGGGTGAAAAATCCAATATCGTGGCACAGCACTGCGACCTTGAACTGGAGATCCGGGTCCCCTGGGGGTGTTCGATTCAGGATCTGCTCGATGATATCAGGCTCCATGCACCGCACGGGACGATCACGTCAAAAACGACCCATGAACCATCGATCACAAGCCCCTCCTGCCGGCTTGCCACAGTCACTTGCGATGCGGTGAGACAGGTCTATGGCGGCGATGTGTTCCCCATCATCCAGTGGGCAGCGAGTGACGCCCGACACCTCCGGGCAGCCGGTTTCAATGTCATTGAGTACGGACCGGGTGAAATGCAATACCTGCACGCGGTTGACGAGCATGTAACCATTGAGTCTTTGGAAAAAGCGTCAATGGTGTATCAGTACGTAATGGAAAACCATTCCAAAGGATAATGGAATTATTGCCATTTCAGGTGGAGATATTTGGTTTTAAAAATTTTATATAATAACCAGAGATAATTCCTGACTTCCTTTTTTATATTAATTTTTGAACTGCCATGTTTTCGTTTCAGGAGAGGGACAGGCACTTCAACAGCCTTCCTGCCGGAAATGAGCAATTTTGATATGATCTCTGCATTGATCTCAAAATTTTTACTTGTTATCGTAATTTCATTGAAAATTTCCCGTTTATAGAGACAAAAGATGGGGCTCACACATGAAATATTGCCACCGAGGAGGAACAGTACAATAAATTTACCGATCTGCTTAAAAAAAGGCAAAATGGCATGACTTCTTCCATAAGCCCTTTTTCCAGGTAAGGGGACCTAGAAACGCAATCGGCACCGGTTTTCCGATAAGCACGCCCACTCTGCTTCCGGCGATTTTTACTTTTTGCATCATTTTTACTCTCATGTCGGATAGGGGATATAATTGTACATTTCACAGCACTGTTCTGATATATATCAAACGTGGTTCGTAGGCATCATGGTTCGGCTGTATCAAGCCCGGTTACTGCATTGAAAATTTCGACATCATTACGCACATCGCAGCGGTTTTTTAAAAACCTGTTGATATTGCGGATATCCCGCATCAGAAACTGGTAAGCACTGGGGTGATCACGGGTAACCGATTGACCCTTATCAATGAGATATGGTTTTTCGCCGTATAATATATTGAACTCGCTCAGGCCCCCATGCACGGGTTCAGCTTTGTGGTAGAGGAGATCAATATACTTCATGATGGTTGCGTAGATTCCCGCCGGGTCATCAATATCGGCATTTTTAAGCTGCTGGCAGGGAATTTCATCCTCCACCAAATATGACATGATCAGAATATTCCGGTCCCATACGAGTGGCTCGGGAACGGGAATGCCCGCCTCCTGAGCCCGTGCAAGATTAGAGAACTCCTTTCTTGTCCAGGCAAAAACCAGCTCTTTACGGGATTTTTTTACGCGGGAAAATCTGCGGTCTCCCGTGATGTAGGAGCTCATTGTCGTAAAATTTGCCGTGCGGATCCGGTAAATCTTGATGGCAACCCCTGGCCCATCACGTTTACCGTAAAACACATTCGCTTCTTTGCCGGTGCTTATCGATCCGCCAATTACCGAGATGCTTGAACAATCCTCTGCTGTGATAGGGAGGAAAGAGGAGCTTGTGCAGTTGCTTGAATAAGGGAATGCCGCATCTGGAGAAAGAAACTATCGAACGTCATAAATGTCGATCAAAGGAAGGTCACAAAACCGCGGGACTCTCTGAGTATCGAGTAATGGAAGTTATTGATAAGGAATATAAACCCCGACACTTCCCTATCTCACTTTTTTTAATAAATATATTCCCGGCACTGATGCCGATTGCTGTTGTGCATGATCCGTGAGATACTGTAAAGAATAACCGGAAGGGTCTGCTGCCTGAATATCCCATGTAACGACGAAATAAACAGAGCCGGTTTCATTCTCGAGACTTTTGAAACCTGCCTCATTGGAACCGATATACTTTATAAATGTCTTGTCACTTTGGTTTGAATAGTAATATTGTAATGGTTGGACCATATAGCCAGGTACCGGGACAATTATATCCCCCGGTTGTGTTATCTTTTGCAGGTTTGCGGTAAAACCCCGCCAATCTTCCTTATGCAAATTTGAATAATATGCAGATAGAGGCATAATCGAAAGAAGGATAATGAGAACTAATGCGACATAAACTCCTTTATTTTTATTCAAGAACTCAACCAAACGTCCAATTCCGATTCCAACAATTACCAGAAATATTGTGATGAGATAGATATGGTATCGTACATTGAAGGGAATCCTAAAGGACATGTACATACTTATGATCATAGGAATAAATAGGAAAATTCCCAGTGCAACTGCTGTATATTTATTCAAACGCCACGTCAGCCAAAGACCGGCAATCATTAGAATAATAAAAAAAATCGCTACGATGTCATTTAAAAAGGAAAAGTCTGAGAATGTTGCAAAAGGGACACTCCAAATATTTAATCCCCAATTGAATGTGCTGGTTAAGAAATACTGATTTTGATGTAAAAATGAACCGATGATGGGTATTACCAGTATAAATGCAACCGTTCCGCCGGATACATATAATTTGAAATCGTTGGGAATTATTGCATTGATTGAGCCAATTTTTCCGCTCCACTTCGAAAAATCAAACTCTTTTATTCGTATGATGAAATAACCAATAAACAAAGTTATTATTGCGAATGATGTGTAAAAATGCGAATAAAATGCGGCTGCACACGCGACACCGAACAGTGTCCAGTCGTACCATTGCCGGCTTTTGCATGCCTTAAAAAATGCATAATACGCGACGGTAACAAAAAGCACCGCAAATGCATAAAATCTCGCCTCCTGTGAATAATATATATGAAACGGTGAGACTGCAAGCAGCAATGCAGAAATAAGCCCGATTTTTTCATTTGCAATCTCCCGTGCAAGGAAGAAGATGACAATGATTGTTACCACTCCGGCGCAGGCTGAGGGAAATCGTAGCCAGAACTCATTCGATCCAAGTAACCTCACCCCCCAGAGGACGATAAAGTGAAGTGGTGGAGAGCGATCATTGTATGCAGCGGTCAAAACGTCCCCGATGCTTGTTGCATTTGTGCTGTAATATGTGGATGCCTCATCAAGCCAGAGCGATTCCTTGCCAAGGTCAAAGAACCTTAATATAAACCCTAATAACACAATTGCAGAAAGGACCAGATATACCGGATTTTTATAAAATGGTTCGGTTTGAGTGAGGAACTCCTCGTTATCCCGATCAACCCTGCCACCCGGTCTCTTTTTTACAGACCCTCGTTTACCCATGGAATATTTACCTGTCCAATGTAGTCTGGTAAAATTAATAATTATTCCTGTTTCAGTGACCCTACTCAATCTCTATTAATTACTTGAGAGATTAAAAGAACAACTGACGTACGGGTCGATACTCTCTCACTTCAAGGTGTTCTATGAAAATTGCTGTGGCGGCAGGAACAAGACCGGAATTTATCCAGGTCGAACCAATTATCCGTGAAATGAATGAACGGAATATTGAATATATTTTCATCCATTCTGGTCAGCACTACGATTATGAAATGGACAAAATTTTTTTTGATGAGATGCATATGCCTGATCCCACGCATTACCTGGGAATCAGCTCTAAGCTACCCGGCGAGCAGATCGGTGAGATGATCACAAAATCCGAATCAATCTTCCGCGAAGAAAAACCCGATATGCTCCTTGTTACAGGAGATACCAATACTGCCCTTGGCGTCTCTCTTGCAGCAAACAAATCTAAGATTAAAGTTGGCCACTTTGAAGCCGGGATGCGAAGTTTCGATCGATCCATGCCTGAGGAAATAAACAGGATAATTATCGATAATTTTTCAGATATTCTTTTTTCGCCGACAGAGAGAGGAATAAAGAATCTTCAAGATAACGGGATTCACGACAATGTTTTTCTGGTGGGTGATGTGATGCTCGATTCAATTATTTACTACCGGAAGTTAATTGAAAATAAATCAAGGACTCTTGAAGAATTATCCCTTGATAAAAAAACCTATCTCCTGCTAACTCTTCACCGGGAAGCAAATACTGACAATGAGAGACGGTTAAAAAATATTCTTGAGGCTGTATCTTCTGTTCCCTATCCGGTAATTTTCCCGATTCATCCACGAACTAAACAAAGGATTCAGAGTTTTAATATCAAACTGCCAGAAAACATCCGCGTAATTTCACCCGCAGGGTATTTTGAATTCCTCAGGTTAATCTTTAATTCTGATAAACTATTGACCGATTCCGGTGGAGCACAAAAACAGGCGTTTTTCCTCTCAAAACCCTGCATCACATTACGACCAAATACCGAATGGGGGGAAACAATCGAGAACGGATGGAACATTCTTGTGGATGACAACCAGGAAAAAATAATTGAGGCGGTTTCAAGCTTTAATCCACAAGGATTTCCTGATCTCTCCCTTTTTGGTAACGGGGAAAGTTCACATAAAATAATTAATGCCGCCGTTTCACAAATTTAGGGTTTTCCGGGTTTTTCCACTACCTAGTCTCTCTTGGAAAAAACACAAATAAAAAATTAAACTGATGATGAACCCTCTTTGATAAACCAGCGTACATATTTTACAATACCTTTCTTAATATCAATTTTTGGTGTGAACCCAAGGCTCTTTTTTGCAAGGGAAATGTCAGCTGCAAACCGCATTACTTCACCCGGGCGTTTGGGGAGGTGAATCGGGCTCATATCTGTTAGATCCCTGCCTGTTTCCTTGGCAACCGTATCGATGATAATCCTTGCGAGATCATTGACGCTTGTTTCCTTACCGGTTCCGAAGTTGATTGCCGTACCGTACATATCCAGCTCTTCCCATTTGTTAATAATAAGTGAATATGCTGCGATAAGATCGTCAATATAGTGGAAATCCTTTGTCTGGAGACCGCTTCCGTAGACTGTCGGAGGACAATTGTTCATTACCTGTGAAACAAACTTCGGTATTACCGCAGAGTAGCCTTTCATTCTCTGGTTTGGGCCGTAGGTATTAAACTGCCTGAGGATTATGATGGGCAGATTGTACACGTGGTGGTATGATGAACAGAGACGGTCTGCCGCCGCCTTGCCCGCAGCGTAGGGTGATTGCGGGTTAAACGGATGGTTTTCATCCATTGGCATGTATTGTCCCGTTCCATAAACTTCAGAGGAGGAGGCATATAACATCAGCTTGAGGGGATCCCGACGGGTCATTGCTCTCCTTACCGCTTCAAGTACGTTCTGGGTACCGCGTGTGTGCACTTCAAAACTGGGTACTGGATTGTCTATTGATTCTTCCCAATGGACCTGCGCCGCAAGGTGGAATACCATGTCGACATTATTTACCAGCCTGTCCACGAGTTCAAAATCCATAACTGAACCGTTAACAAAATAGAAATTGGGTGAATAAATGTAGCAGGCGCGGATATTATCTGTAGTGCTTCGGGAGAGATCGTCGAGGACTATGACTTTATATTCATTCTTTAACAGAAATTCTGTTAAGTTGCTTCCGATAAATCCTGCTCCACCCGTGATTAATATGGTCTCTTTTTGCATGTTCATACCCTTTTTAATTCTTCATTTATGTATATCGTCTGGTTAATTACAATTTATTCCTACCTAAGGGAAGATAGAAATATTAATATTCTGAAATGGAAATTTCGCCAGAATTTTGGAGAAAGGCTCTAAAAAAATACCCGAAATTCTGATGATTTTCGACCGGGAAATTTCTTCCTGATCCATTCGATAAAAAAAAAGGATTGTGGAAAAATACAGATCACCCCCATTTTTTCTTCAGATACTGAGATTTGAAAATTTTACTCAGGATTTTAAGATTATTTATGACTTCTTTTTTAACATTTAATTTAGATTCCCCGAATTCCCTAACATACAGTTTTACACCGATCTCTTTTACGGTTTTTCCGTTGAGGATGAGTTTTGAAATGATTTCAGCATCGATCTCAAAATTATTACTTTCAAACGTCATTCCCTCAAGCGCCTCTTTTTTGTAAAGGCGAAAGATGGCGCTGACGCAGGTGATGTCATTTCTGAGGAGTATCTTATACAGGAAATTTACGGATTTACTGATAAAAAACCTGAATGGAGAAGTAATTTCATTTGCCAGATCTTTTCCACGGTATGGTGATGCTGAGATGCAGTCAGCCCCTGTTTCTTTATATGCTGCCAGCAGCTTATCGATATCCTCGGGTCTGTACGTGAGATCGGAATCCATCGTGATGATGAGATTTCCGCTGCTGTGTGCAAATCCGGTTTTTACCGCAGCACCCATTCCTTTATTCACGCCGTGGGGAACAACGATGACATTTCCATGTGTTTTCTGTAACTCATAGAGCACCTCAAGTGTTGCATCGCGGCTTCCATCATCGACAAGGACAAATTCACAGGTCTCGTTGTACAGTTGACCGATTGACTCAACAATGGGGAATAATTTTTCCGGGTAGAGCGCGGCATTTTCCGCTTCATTGTAAAGAGGAATTACGATGGATATCATTCAGGCACTCCATTGAACTGGTCCGCTGCATATTTGGAACATATAAGCCCAAGAATGAGAACAAAATACATGGAAATCAACCTGTCTGTCAGGACGATTGCTATTGAATCTGTCGAGGCAACACCGAGTAAGACCAGGAAATACCCAAGTGATGCCTCCATCACTCCGACACCCAGGGGGATCTGAGAGGCGAGTCCGGCAATAATCGAAATGCAGAAAAAAATCGTGAGCAGGATTGGATTTAAGGTATATCCAAAGGCTAGTGCTACGACCCAGAGCCGCACAAATTCTAATCCGAGGGAAAATGCCGTAATAATAAAAACGGGAATGATATCCCGGAATGAAAGTTTTCTGATTTTTAAATCAGCGGGTATTTTTTTAAGAAGTGGGATTTTTGGTGAATATTTTTCCAGAATTTTTAAGATGTAATCTGCCTTGTAATAGAAAAAGAAAAGTAAAATGAGGATGACTGCAGTCACTTCAAGAATGATGACAGTAATCCCTTTCAATTGAATAAACACGATTGCCGATGCTGCAAGAAAAAGAATCACCAGTTCGAAAAATCTCTCATAAAAAATCATCGACACACCATCAAAAAAATTCAGAGCATATCTTTTTTGCATGTAATATGCCTTGTAGAGATCCCCGATTTTCCCAGGTGTGATATTTGCATAAAAAAGGCTTGCGATACTCACAAGGGAGGCATCATGCCAGCTGATATTGATCTTATACTTGTCACTTAAGAATTTCCAACGATAAATCCTGAATGCAATAGTACCGAGCGATAAACAAAATGCGAGAATCAAAAGGGGAATACTGACGGTAAACAGTATTTGGTAATTTTCAATTATCCCGGATTTGATAATTACATAACCAAGGATCAATAATCCTATAATGAATAGAACAAGCTGCAGGGATTTTCGATTTTTTTTTGTTGATTCCATAGATCACCTTGGGTATGAATGAAGAACAACTCATTATTGTTTACATCCTGTTATTATATCTGGATCGGTATGGCGATTCAATAGTATTAGGACTTACAGGACTTACGCACTTGACTCCGACCGAAAGATCTAATAGCTAAGAGCCTCATCAATCCAGAGCGGCTTTCTGCCTCGTTCAAAAATCTTCAGAGACAACCCGAGGATGAAAAGGGCTGATAAGATAATGTAATTTTTATGGGTTCGGGGGAGAACCCTGCGTTCCAGTGGTATTGCGTTTTCCCCGGACTCATTCCCGGCATTTTTTCTGTGCTTTTTTTCCCTACCCATATGGCACTCTTTTTACAGATATTTGTGAAATATCCACGATATGCATTCCGATAAACCTCACAGGGATTGGATCCAGACACACAATAATAAATATTAACATCTGAAATACTCTTTAATGAAAAAAGCATTCGATAAAATTATCCCAATCGTTCTCGTTTTACTGGTCATGGTATGTGCCTGCGTTGCTCCGCCAAAACCTGTTTCAAACACCTCATCATCCGCGAATACATCCCAATCCGGAGCGAATCCGTCAGCCGTCACAACGACACCGACTCCCCAGTATGTTACCATCGAGACACCCTATCTGACACCGACAACTCAAATTACTAAGACGCCCACAGCAACCCCCACCCCCCCGGAAGTGTGGGTTGAAATTTACCGGACAAAACAGTTTTTTTCTTACAATACAACGGCATTCTCATTTGATCTGAAAAATCCACCGATGGTCATCCATTATGATGTTGTTCCTGTAAACGTAACGGGAACCAAAACAATCTGGACGCATTGGGATACCCCGGGAGGCCCGACAATAGAAGAGATACCCTATGATTATTATAATCCTTACGCGTGGTTTGAGGTGACCGTTCGTAACAAAAATACCGGGCAGATTATTCTTATGGATGGCTTTGGAAACAGCTATGGAAAGCAGTATTCGCAAGATGTCAATCGGACGCTTAAAGTGTTAAACCGGGGGGAATTACTTATTCATCTTGATGGAAACCTGGTAACGGTAACGGTGGATCTGAAAGTGAAAAAAGGTGAAAATATTGTCTGATGAACCGATGCCTTCGGGAAATAGTTTTTTTTTATAATATTTTCGCTCTGCAGAAATGCTTTATAAAATATCATATGACGTTCTTGGGGGAATCAATTGTCGCTGTAAGCGAGGATTGATGAGAGAAATCATGAAATGGTTTCGATTTGTTTGACTGTTCCGTAAGGAAGAGCAAACAGGAGAAGATGTAAAAAATCTTCGACTTTTCTGCCGTTCTGTCAAGAAGGGCTGAATTGAGAAACTATTCAAAAAGGAATAGTTTTGAGCCTCCGCCCCTGCCGCTTTGGCATCCCCCAGAATGCACCAGCCATGGAACAAAGTTCGTGAAAATACAAAAATGAGATGAGGTTTTCTCGAGAGCCAATCGTTTCATATTGTGATCAGATAAGTCAGGCGATTCACCTCCCTTATTATAGCTGATGAAGATATCAAAAGGTCTTTTAAGAGTACCGTTTTCCTCTGGTTGCACACGTATTATTATCGATACGTTCTTTACCAATCGGCACAGTGTTATTATGGAATTTATGCACTTCCTTTCGGTGAGGACGTGCGCATGCCAGGCCCCGATACAACGCCTTTGCCCTGCACGTGAATCCCTGCAAGAGATCAGGAAGCCATAAGTTTCATGTGGGTCCCGGTGGGGTAGTGGACATCCTAGAAGCCTGCGGAGCTTTTGACCCGGGTTCAAGTCCCGGCCGGGGCGTCAATTTTTTTATCAATGCTTTGGAATAAATGGGTGATCTTTGAGGACCCCCGCCAACTATCAGTCAGGATGAAAGTTTTTTAAAAATATCAACAAATGTAAAAAAATTCTGTATATAATAATAATCATTTTTAAAGATTATTCAAGAGATCGGATTTTTGATGGTCTTTATACAATCAACAAAAAATGTATTAATTTTTTAAAGCCTTGGCTTAACTTTCAAGGCGGCAACGAGCACCGCGATACCCGCTTCGATATCACCGATGTCAAGAACTTCAACCGGAGAATGGATATAGCGGGTAGGGGGACTTATCGTGGTGCTCGGCACCCCGCCTTTGTTCAGGTGAATAGCGGTCGCATCGGTCGTTCCTCCTGTTCCGACTTCCATCTGAACAGGGATGCCGTTGGCATCTGCAGTATCCTTTAGCCATTTTACAATCGCACGGCTTGCAATCAGACCCCGCCCACTGGAATCGATAAGTGTAATGACCGGCCCCTTCCCCATTTCAACCGCCGCATCCTTCATTTCGATACCCGGGTGGTCACCTGGAATGGTCACATCAGTGGCAATCGCACAATCGGGATCGAGCATATAGGCACTGGTCCGTGCTCCTTTGAGGCCGACCTCTTCCTGCACGGTAAAGACCCCATAGACCGTGAACGGCGAGTCGAGTTGCTGCATGGTCTGGATCAGCAGGGCAACCCCCGCACGGTTGTCGAATGCCTTGCCCGTAACACGGTTATTCGCAAGCTCTGTGAACTCACGGTCAACGGTGACCGGTGTCCCGACCTCGATGCCGAGTTGGGCGACATCATCGCGGTTGCATGCACCGACATCGATGAACATATCATCGACCTTCACCCCTTTCTTGCGCTCCTCCTCATCCATCATGTGCGGTGGTTTGCCGCCGATGACACCATAACACTGCCCCTTTGTGCCGTGGAGGACAACACGCTGGTTGTAGAGGGTCGGGGCATACCACCCGCCGAGTGCAACGAACCGTAAGAAACCCTTTTCATCGATAAATTTCACCATGAGCCCGATCTCGTCCATGTGGGCGGCAAGCATCACCCTGAACTTATTCCCCTTTTTCACCGCAATCAGGTTGCCCATGGTATCTTCCGAGATCTCGTCAACATGTCCTTTGAGTTCCCGTTTTATGATAGAGAACACGCTTCCTTCGCTTCCGGAGACACCATGGGCGTTGGACAATTTCCTTAAAAGTTCTTTGACCATGCTACTCACCTGTTGCCTTTTGGATCCTATCAAGAGCTCTCGTGATGTTCTCGCGCGACGTTGCATAACTCATCCGGGTATATTCAGGGGCATTGACGCCGAATGCGGTGCCTGGAACAACAATCACGCCTTTTTCTATAATCTTCTGCGTGAGGGCGGGCTTCATCGGGACAAATGTATAGAATGCCCCTTCAGGTGTTGGGAAGGAGAAGCCAAGGTCTGCCAGTCCCCTGCAGATAAGGTCGCGGCGGGCCCGGTATTCATCGCGCATCACCTTCACCATCTGCTGGTCCCCGGTATATGCAGCAACCGCCGCGTACTGCGAGATAGAAGTCGCGCATGCCTGGCAGTACTGGTGCACCTTCAGGCATTGCCCCACGATATCCGCTGGTGCCGCGAGATACCCCAGCCTCCAGCCCGTCATCGCGTACGTCTTGCTTGTCGCATTGATCGTGATCACATCCTCCCCGAACCGCGCGGCGCTCCAGTGTTTTTTCCCGTAGATGAAGTGCTCGTAGACTTCATCAGAGACAACCGTTACTCCGTGGTCGTTTGCAAATTCCACGAGCGCCTGAATCGATTCCCTGCTCTCGACGGCACCAGTCGGGTTTCCCGGTGAGTTGAGGACCAGCAACCGTGCACCTTTCATCAGGGCCTTTGCCTGTTCTACATCAATATGGAGATTCTTATCGAGAGGGACGCTGACGGGGCGCCCACCTGCCATGGTGGCAAGTGCCGCATAGGACACAAAACCCGGGTCCTGGCAGAGGACCCGATCCCCCTGTTCGACCAGTGCCTGCATCACAATATGCAGCGCTTCGCTTGCACCCGCAGTCACAATGAGCTGGTCAGGTTGATAAGTAATCCCGTTCTCGCTGTTAAATTTTTCACAGATAGCGGTACGGAGTTCCGAAATACCGTTATTTGTGGTATAGCCGGTCTTTCCCTCCCGTATCGCCTGGATCGCTGCATCCTTGATATGCTGGGGCGTGTCAAAGTCGGGCTGGCCGAGCCCGAGGTTGATTGAGTCCGGGCCTGCCGCCTCAAAAATCCGGCGGATGCCGGATATTTCAATCCCCTGCACACGTTGCGCAAACCGCTCCTGCATTTTTTTGCCTCCGTTCGATTACTCAATATTCGCATGACGGTTCTTCAGGGCATTCTCATCGGTCTTGGTAATTTCCATGAGCCGTGAGATAATGGCATCGGCAAACATGATCGATGCGGTTTCAAAGAGAGTCCCGAGAGGAGCAAATGACTTATGCTCTCCCAGCATCTGCCTGATCTCAAATTCGACCGCATCATCATCCACCTCATCCCGCTGGTGTTCAATGATCACGATGCAGTCAGCAATTTTACCGATCCGTGAATCGGCGTTCGAGGTAATCAGGCAGATATGGGCTCCGATCTCCCGTGCCGTCTCTGCAATGTCAGCAACGGTTTTTGTTTTGCCGGATCCGGAGAACACGACCATCACATCATCCCTGTTGAGCGCCGGCGTGATCGTTTCGCCGACAACAAATGCGGCAAGACCGAGATGCATCAGGCGCATGGCAAACGCCTTTGCCACCAGCCCGGATCGTCCCGCCCCGATCACATAGATCCTTTTTGCATGCAGCAGTTGGGCGAGAAAGTTTTCCACATCATCATCAGAAATTGCCTTGGAGATCGCCCGTATCTTTGATGCCATCAGCTGCATCATTTCCTGTACCCTCTTGTCTGCCATAATCCTCCCAGAAAGAATATTATCCCATAGTAAAAGAGAATTTCGTAGAAAGAACAATCATCATATGCCGGGATTTTACATCAGGCAGAATATCCTTTGAGTAACACACAACAACCCCGCCCACAATGACCATAATGAACAGGAATTACCGCACCGATCATGACTGATAACAACCTGATACCGCCGTTCTTTTCCAGCAATGATTGTATCTTGTACCATGCCGACTGCCTTGATCTCCTCTCCCGGCTGGAGGAACATTCAGTGGACCTGATCTTTGCCGATCCTCCCTACAACCTCTCAAACGGGGGGTTCACCTGCAAAAGCGGGCGGCGTGCGCCGGTTCACAAGGGGACATGGGATGAGAGCCGCGGCATCGAATCGGATTTTCAATTCCATACCGCATGGATCACCGCGTGCCGCAGGGTACTCAATGAAAACGGCACGATCTGGATCTCCGGCACCTATCATTCGGTCTATGCCTCCGGGTACGCACTCCAGTGCACCGGCTACCATATCCTCAATGACATCTGCTGGTTCAAACCCAATGCACCGCCGAATTTGAGCGGGCGCTATTTCACGGCAAGTCATGAAACGCTCATCTGGGCACGGAAAAGCAGGGATGCACGTCATACATTCAACTATGACATCACCAAAAATGGTGAATGGAGCGAAGATGCCTTCAAACGACCGGAAAGACAGATGCGTTCGGTTTGGAGCATCCCTTCACCAAAGAGAGCCGAGAAGAGATACGGAAGCCACCCCACCCAGAAACCAAGGGCACTGTTAAAAAGGATAATTTTGTCCTGTACCCGGGAAGGGGATACCGTGCTCGACCCTTTCTGCGGGAGCGGGACAACCGGTCTTGTTGCATATGAATTTCATCGCAGGTTCATCGGGATTGATTCTGAAAAGAAATATCTGGACCTTGCCCGTAAACGGTTCCTCAACCTTGTGGATTCAGGCGAGGGGAATATCCGATAGATCACGGACTTTTTATACTTTTCAAAAAAGATTGTTCAGTAATTATCCAGATCTGATGCCAGGCGGAGATCTCGATATAGGTTATGATGAGTCCCCGCAATTGCAGCGGATCCTTAATCAAAAAAAGGTTGAAATGCGTTATTAGTTCCTTTTGATGCCAGAACGGACAATCAGGAGGACACCAACGACACAGAGGGCCAGGATAATTGTTGTGGATGCAATGCCGGTACGGGACGGGGTCTCTTGGTTTGTGGTGACCGTGGCAGCCTCAATGGTCTGGGTTGGAACCGGTGTAGTGGGAACGGGTGCGGGTTGTGTGGTTGTCAGATTCTTTGGTTCACCTACCGTAAGTCCGACAGCAAGGTTGTTTTTCATGGAAGGGTTTGACCCGATAATATTGTATTGTCCAGGACTCATGTCTGCGTGAAAGCTGTATGCGAAGGATCCGTCGTTGCCCACCGGAGACATGAAGGTGTGAAGCACGGTTCCTGATGTATCAAGGACCTCGATCTTCACATAGCTGACACCTTTTTCTGCCATCCCCTGAAGTTCGACATAGTCCCCAACTCCCGTGGAGGCAGGTTGTGCGATCATATAAAATTCCGGTTTTTTCAACAGAATCGATGTTGTTGCCGTTTGTTCAGGACGGGATAGATCCGATGCGATGAACGTATATCGGGCAGTCTGCAATTTCGATACATCAACGCGCGAGCTGTCCCAGGAAAAGATCCATTTGCCGTTTGCATCAACCCGTGCTGTGTTTGCAGCCCCCTGAGTCCCGCCAAGATCAGACGGGGGGACTCCTTCCTGAGGAAGCCCGGGACCGGTGATTTTGATCAGGGTGGTATTTCCGATCGTATTTTTTCCGTCGAAGATAATCGTATCACCGATATAATTTCCGCCGGATCCCCGGTATGTGATAGTGATTGTTTCAGTAGCCGCACCGACCGGTGTCGCAAGGCATATCACTGCGCAGAGCAGAAAAAGTGCCAAAAAGAGGGATTTTACCCAGGTTGTTACCATATTCTTCCTCTGTTTATAAAGAATATCATTAAGTCGGGATAAATATTTTTGTAATTTTTGCATGTCTATACAGTAAAAAAGACGGAGAATGCAGGAAATATCCCGTTCCGAAACTATATCTGATGTACAGACCAATGGAGTGATCAGAGGATTATCAGCAATGACCGACGTAAAAATCGCAGTAACATCCGGTGAAAAACGCCTACAAAACCGGATATTATCGATTTCTACACCACGTGCCTATGATGAAACCGCCTATCATCTCCCTGTCTCGTACGCACTGACCGGACTTGCTGTGCATGATCGTGCAACTGCGCAGGAGGCCTATGCCCGGTCAGGGAACAACACGATCGTCGCAGCAGAATGCCTCCTTTCAGAACAGTTTGCCATAGGGGGAAAAGAACATGCACCGTACACGGGATTTATCGGGGATACGGTGCTGCGCAAGCTGGGGTATTCCCTTGTTGACGGGAGCATTCTGGGCCTCGCCCTAGTGATCGGCACACCGGACAACGCAGGTCTGGCAGCCGGTATCTGCAGGGAGCTGCAGGAAAAATACATGCTCACCTTTCTCTCCGGGGGTGTCGTTCCTGCACTCTCCGGCACTGGCGTGAAACTGGGGCTTGAATACCGCCTCATTCCGCTGGGTTCCACGAATACGCACGGGATACACTTCGCAGACATTGTAGCACGGGTTGCGATGATGTTTGGCGGCGTGACTCCGGGTGACTCCGGACGGCTCCTGAAATATGCCACCGAACGGGCAAAGGCAATCGTGATTGTCTTTTCCGGCCTTTCCGATGAGGACATTGCTTTGGTGGACGCGATGAGAGCCCTTGGTTTTCCCATTGTTTCCCTTGGACCATACAGCGGCGATGCATGGATTACTGCCATCCCGGAAGATGCGGTGCGCGTGGGAATGGAGGCAAAAGGCATCCGGGTCACCGTTACTGCCATACCAATCCCGATGGCGTGTTCCCCGGCGTTTGAGGGAAAAAGCATCAGGAAAGAGGAGATGTACGTCGAATTCGGGGGCGGGAGGTCGCCGGCATTTGAACTGTTAAGGATGCGGAGACCTGGCGAGATCAAGGACGGGCAGATAACCGTGATCGGCCCCGAGATCGATGCGATGACGGAAGGGTCTGCAAACCCTCTTGGCATCATTATCGAGGTCGCCGGCAAATCCATGAAAAAGGATTATGAACCGATACTGGAGCGCAGGATCCATAACTTTGTCAATTACGGGGAAGGATCATGGCATGTTGCCCAGAGGGATCTCATCTGGGTCAGGATCTCAAAGGAAGCGGTTGCAAAAGGCGTAAGGATCGAGCATATCGGAAAACTTCTTGCAGGCAAGTTCCGGATGGACTTCTCAGCGCTCCTCGATGCGGTCGCCGTCACCCTGATCACGGATGAGAAAAAAGTACTTGCAGCAAAGGATGAGGCAGAAAAAGTCTATGAAGAACGCGATGCACGGATACAGGGGATGCGGGATGAGGACGTAGACACGTATTATTCCTGCACACTCTGCCAGACATTCGCACCCAATCATGTATGCGTCATCACTCCCGAACGCCCCGCTCTCTGCGGAGCCATCAGCTGGCTCGATGGAAAAATTGCCTACGAAATCTCGCCCGCGGGCCCGAACCAACCTGTAAAGAAAGGGGCGTTAATCAACGCACAGAACGGGGAGTACGAGGGAGTCAACCGGTTTGTGAAAAAAACAAGCCACGGCGAGATCGACCGGTGCTCGCTGTACAGCGTCATGGAATACCCGATGACCTGCTGCGGGTGTTTCGAGTGCATCGCCCTCATGCTCCCGGAAGTGAACGGGATTATGGTCGTGAACCGTGAGTTCAAAGGAGTCACGCCGTCAGGGATGACGTTCTCCACGCTTGCCGGGACAATCGGCGGGGGGGCACAGACGCCCGGTTTTGCGGGTATTTCCAAGAACTATATTCTCTCAGACCGGTTCCTCCAGGGGGAAGGGGGTATTGAGCGCCTCGTCTGGATGCCGATCCAGCTTAAGGACGAATTAAAAAATCGGCTGCAGAAAAAACTCAGTGAACAGGGTCATGCTGACCTCTTTGAAAAGATCGCCGATGAAACAAAGGCAGCTACCATTGAAGAACTCACAACGTATCTCGCCGGCGTGGATCACCCAGCCCTCTCAATGAAACCGCTGGTGTGAGGGCAGACGATGGCACCTGATATCCGATTTGACTGGACAGGTACGGTTGGCAGCGTCGTTCTTGGTGCTACAAAAACGGAGGGGGGAACACGAAAAATTTCATACCGGATTGGGGGCGGGAGTACCCTGCCGTTTCTTTCCGGCAATGCTTCCTCACCTTCGCCCCTCGTTGCGCTGGAGATCTGCGATACATCCGAGTACTGGTCTCCCGTCATACGGAATTACTGTGGTGATCTTGTTGACGATATCCATGCTTGGTCGCAGGCTGCAGAGACTCTCTATGGGGCTGACCTTGTCCGCCTGTACCTGACAAGCACAAAGGAACGGAATTTTTCCGATATTGTGTCGGTGAAAACGAGCATTGAGGACGTGCTGTCGGCTACAGGTCTCCCTCTTATTATTGAAGGGAGCAATGAGCCAAAGATCGACAGTGAAGTGTTCCTGAAATGTGGTGAGGCGGGGGAGGGCGAGCGTTTGCTTCTTGGGACCGCAGAAGCCAGCAGGTACCGCAGTATCGCTGCCGCTGCACTTGCCTACAACCATTCGCTTATTGCCCAGTCGCCGATCGATATCAACCTCGCAAAACAGCTCAATATCCTGCTGCGCGAGATAGGAGTCCCGCGCGATCATATCGTCATCGATCCGTACACCGGCACACTCGGATATGGTTTTGAGTACTCGTACTCTGCAATCGAACGCATCCGGTTCTCCGCTCTCAAAGGTGATGCCGACCTTGCGATGCCCATGATCTCTTCTGCAACCGACACACTTACAGTAAAGGAGGTCAGGGAAGCAGATCCAAAATGGCAGGATGAGATAGCTGTACAGTGGGAATTCTATACCGGCATCGCAGCGGCAGTCGCCGGCGCTGAGATCATCTGTGTACGTCATCCAAGGACCATCCCCATGTTGCGGAAGGCTTTCCTGGACCTCAAAACCGGTACTGCAGGTCCCGCGGGGTTGACGTGAGATGGCACTCAAGGCACTCGACATTTACAAACTCCTGCCAAAGAAAAACTGCAAGGAGTGTGGCGATCCCACCTGTCTTACCTTTGCCATGAAGCTTGCCGGAGGAAAAGCGGATATTGATCTCTGTCCCTATCTTGACGAACAGGCGAAATCAGTGCTCGGTGCAACGACCCGCCCGCCAATCCGGCTGGTAAGGATGGGGGTTGGAGAACGTTCGTTTGCAGTTGGTGAGGAATTTGTGCTCTACCGTCACGAGAAAACGTTTTACCACCCGCCCGGTATTTTTTTCAAAGTGTCCGATACCCAGTCCGCAGAAGAGATCGCTGCAGTGACAAACCGGGTCAGGGATGAATCGTTTGTCCGTGTCGGTGCAGATCTCCAGGTCAATGGTATTGCTGTTGAAAACGTCAGCAATTCGAGGGAGACCTATGCAAACGCTGTTGCAACGGTTGAGAAAACGGCCGATCTCCCGCTTGTGCTCATGGGAAAAAACGTTGATGTTCTCACCGCTGCCCTCGTCCACTGTGGGACGTACCGTCCCCTAATCCATGCAGCGACATTAGAAAATTTTAGGGAGATGTATGCACTCGCAAAACAGCATGGCTGTCCTCTCGTGATCAAGGCAAAGGGCCTGGATGAACTCGCCGGTCTTGCCAGAACATGCTCAAATGAAGGGATCCGGGATATCATCTTGGACCCTGCACCGCAGTCCCTCCGTGACTTTATCACAACATCAACGTCTGTCCGCCAGCTCGCGATAACTAGAACAGTGCCGGATCTCGGGTATCCGGTATTTCTCGATGCCACATTGTCTGCCATGCAGGATGCCGCCGTGGCGCTGGGCATCGTAAAATATGCATCCGTGATCGTTGCTGCCCCGCTTTCACCGGCGTCCACCAGGGCAGCACTTACGCTTCGCCAGAATATCTATACCGATCCCCAGAAACCGATCCAGATGAACCCCGGCCTGTACCGCATCGGCTCACCCGGTAAAGATGCACCGGTGCTCATGACCGTGAACTTTTCCCTCACATTCTTTACCCTTGAAGGGTACCTCGAGGCAACCCGCATCCCCTGCTTTATGCTGATTGTCGATACGGAGGGATTATCGGTGCTGACCTCAGTTGCGGCGGGAAAACTCAACGAAACACTGGTCAGGGATTCGATGAAAAAATTCGCTGTAGAAAACGAAGTTTCCCACCGGAACCTGATCATCCCCGGCTATGCGTCACCGCTTTCCGGCAGGATTGAGGAGGCGACCGGCTGGAAGGTACTCGTCGGGCCGCGCGATGCTGCCGAGATTGGAGATTTTCTACAAAAAGGAGTGGAAAAAGTAGATGCCGACTGTCACGTTCTTCCCGAGTTACCGTAAGATCGAGGTTGAATCCGGATGCACCGTACTTGAAGCATCACAGCGGGCCGGGTTTAATGTAAATGTCGTCTGCGGGGGGCAGGGGAAGTGCGGCAAGTGTGTTGTCTTCATCGTATCAGGCAAAACAGAATTTGACAGTCAGAAATTTTTACGGTTTTTCACATCTGAGGAACTCTCACGGGGTGCCTGTCTTGCATGCCAGACAACAGTACAGGGAAATGTGAAGGTCACTATTCCCGACAGCACCCTGATCCAGGAGCAGAAGATCTTAATCGAAGGAACTGAGATCGGGATAGAGTTCCGGCCTTCAGTGAAAAAATACTATATCGAGCTTTCTGCCCCCACCCTTGCTGACCCGTCACCTGATCTGTCACGACTTCTCTGGGGGATCCAGAAAAGCGGGGGTCCGGTGGCGGAAAAGATTTACGCTCCCCTCGAGGTGCTTCGCGACATCCCTGCAATCCTGCGCCATAGTAACTGGAAGGTCACTGGCACCATAGCCCTTGTACCTGGTGGCTACCGTCTCATCGACCTTCAGGAATTTGACACATCGAAAAAGCTGTACGGTGTGGCGGTCGACCTGGGTACTACAACCATCGTTGTATACCTCTGGGACCTTGTCAGCGGAAAGGTGCTGGGTGTTGCCTCGAACTACAACCGGCAGATCAGCTGCGGCGAGGATATCCTTGCAAGGGTGAACTTTGCCCGGAAAAACGGGCTTACAAAACTGCAGGCATTAGCGGTTGATAGTATCAACACCGCAATTACCATGGTTTCAGACGCAACTTCAATCGACCTCGATGACATCTACGAGGTTGTGGTCGCGGGAAATACGGTCATGACCCATATGCTACTGGGAATCGACCCCGAGTACATGATTGCCGAACCGTACGTCCCGGTCGTTCGCCGGGCACTGTCAGTCGCTTCGAACCGGATCGGGATTGCCTGTAACCCCAACAGTGGACTTTTTGCGTTCCCTGCTGTAAGCGACTTTATCGGGGGGGATATTATTGCTGACATCCTTGCCTGCGGCATGGGTGAACGGGACGATATTTCGCTTCTCATCGACATTGGAACGAATTTTGAAGTGGTCCTCGGCAACCGCGAATGGATGTTTTCCTGTGCCGGGGCTGCCGGTCCCGCACTTGAGGGAGGTGAGGTGCTCTATGGCATGCGTGCAAACCCCGGGGCCATTGAAAAGATCACGATCGATCCCGGGACACTCAACCCTGTGTATGCCACCATTAATGACATTCAACCAAAGGGGATCTGTGGTTCGGGGCTGATAGACTTTTTAGCCGGACTCCTCACCGCCTGTGTCATTGACCGCACAGGCCGCATCAATATGGAAATTAAAAACCCACGGATCCGGCAGGGACGCTTTGGGCCCGAGTTTGTTGTTGCATGGGCATCAGAGACGGATATCGGAAAAGATATCGTTATCACACAAAATGATGTCAAGAGCCTGATTATGAGCAAGGCATCGGTTCATGCAGCATGTATCACGCTTATGAAAGCTGCCGGCGTGACATGCGATGATATCGCCACCATCTACTTTTCCGGGGCGTTTGGCAACTATATAAACAAAACAAACGCCATCACAATAGGTCTGATTCCGGAAATTTCGATCGACCATATTACAAATATTGGAAATGGGGCTGTTACCGGCGCAAATATCGCGTTAATCGACCGTAAGAAACGCAAGATTCTTGACAATATTGCTACAAAGATCGCCTATATTGAACTGAACGCTGAACCATCATTCATGGATGAATACACGTCCAGCACATTCCTCCCGCATACAGACCTTTCGCTGTTCCCCCGTGTGCAGAAGATGCTTGACGAATGCCGGCTCCGCAGGAACTGATTTTATGGCAAAAATGATCTCATCGCCCCACTCCAGAGCAACCGGAGTTGGTGCACTCCCCCACACAGATCCGGTGCAGGCATGCTCCGATGTTCTCTCGATTTTTGGTGACTTCCCCTACGTCCCAACGCTCCCGGACCATGGACAACTGGAAAGCATCGTCTACAACGATTCGGAACAGCTGCCCGGGAGGATCATGCGTGACGACCGGCTTGTCTTTGACAGCAGTGCTGATACCACTGTAGCGATGGAAAAGATCTACGCTGATTACATGGAGGGAAATTTCTCCCCCTATGCACTCCATAAAAAATACGGGTCCGGTTTTATCGAGATGATGAAGCAGGATCTCTCGATAGCTCCCATCCTCAAATGTCAGGTAACGGGTCCGGTCACATTTGGCATGCAGGTGGTCGATGCCGGCAAACGGCCGATGTATTATGACACTCAGCTTGCCGACATGCTCTCCAAGCTGCTTGCACTGCGTGCCCGCTGGTGTGAGATAGAGATGCAGACAAGAACCGGTGTGAAAGAGACGCTGGTTGTCCTGAATGAACCCTACCTTGCATCATTGGGTTCTTCAGTCGTCCCAATCGACCGCGATTCCGTCAGGTCAGGCTGGCAGGATATCGCTGCCTTCGTTGACGGGGGACTGGGGATCCATTGCTGCTCGAACACAGACTGGGAATTTGTCATTGGCCTGAACCCCTCCGTTATCTCGATTGATGCCTACACAACAGCAAAGGAATTTTTGCTGTACAGTGATTCCATCTGCGGGTATCTTGAAGCGGGCGGGGCAGTTGCCTGGGGCATTGTACCTGCTGACTTCCGGGTATTCTCCCAGGAAACCATCGGTTCACTCTACCGAAGGTATGGTGCAATCCGGGAAGAGATCTGCACCTTGATTCCTGAGTCACTTTTCGACCGGCAGTCCCTGATTACCCCGAGCTGCGGGATTAGGTTTGCCGACCGCAACGGGGCAATTGCGATCATGCAGGCAGCTGCAGAAATTTCCTTGCGCATCAGGAAACAGGCGGGGTGAAACCATCGCAAAACCGTCATTCACGATAGCAATTTCCGGCAAAGGCGGCACGGGAAAGACCACGTTAAGTTCCCTGCTCATCCGCTCCCTGATCGAAGAGGGGGAAAGACCAATCCTCGCTGTCGATGCAGACCCGAATGCCAACCTCCACGAGGCACTCGGTGTGGAGGTACGTGAAACGCTTGGCAGCATGCGGGAGGAGGCATTCACAAAAAATATCCCTCCGGGCATGTCCCGCCACGATTATATCAGGTACAGGTTCCGGCAGGCCATCGTTGAATCGGACGGGTTTGATCTCCTTGCGATGGGACGCCCTGAGGGGAGCGGGTGCTACTGTTTTGCAAACGATCTTCTCTCTGAATCCATGCAGCAGCTCGGGCGTGAGTACCGGTTCATCGTCATCGATACCGAGGCAGGCATGGAACACATCAGCCGTGGGACAATCGGGAGACCGGATGTCCTGCTCATCGTCAGCGACCCGGGTGCACGGGGGTTGCGCACCGTCATTCGGATCCGGGCAATCGCCATTTCGCTCGGACTCGGTGAAGAGAAGATCCACGTGGTCTTCAATCGCTTTAAAACCGGCGCGGCACAGGTGGACATCGGCAAGCAGGTCCCGTTTGCCATAATTCCTGAAGACCCTGCAGTTGAAGCAGCAGACCTTGCTGCGATACCGGTCGCACAGATCCCACCTGACAGTCCGGCGCGGGTTGCAGTGCGGGAACTTGCAGTGAAGCTGGCGGGCATGGCAGAACGCAGGGAGACCTGAAATTAAAAGGGGAGAAGGTACGCGCCATGGAAAGCCCGGCCTCGACACGTCGATGTGCCGGGTTTTTCCTTCCTGATTTTCCACATTGCCAGACCATGCCATAACGAGGATGATGTGGGTCTGCCTGTCAAAGTTCCCTCCAAAGAGATCTTTTTTTTGTCACCTGCCTTTTGTCATGAATGCTGTCCCTGATGTACCGAAGTGATCGGGGCAAAGGCGCCATGCGTCCGACCTCATATCGTCCTGGCATGAGCGGGTCTGCCACAAGGACGGGAGCAAAGGCTTTGAAGGAGGTCGTATTTTACCCGGGTGCCGTATAATTTTGAGATGATCCGATGAAAAACAAAATAAGCAGATGTCATGGGAGAATCACCATATTTTTTTTTAATAATAGATATCGTCGAGAAAAACGGAGAGTTACCCTGTTTTTAAGAGGATTATAAAGAAATTTATAAAAATACCGCAACAGCAATAACCGTCGTCCAGAGCCCGCTCTTGTCGCCTTCCGCGGACTGGCACACGTGTTTTGTCTTGATGATCTTTCCACTCGCCTTGTAGATCTGCTCACGGTCTGACCAGGCCGCGTTCAGGTCGAATTCAATTCCTAGCGTTGTGGCAAGCATCGTTGCCGCAAGGTCTTCTGCATATTCACCAGTCTTCTCTTTTGTTTCACCGTAGGCATGATGTTCGGAGAGGTACCCGTACTCCTCCGCTTCCTTGGGAAGGGCCAGGCCGATTGCCGCGGATACCAGCCGGTTGGGTTCGTTCGTCTCGTTGCGTGCCATGACGCAGTACGTGATCCCGCCAGATTTCAGAGACTCCAATCCCTGTGCAGTGGATATCTCTTTGCAGTTGGGTGGAAAGATGCTGGACACATACACAAGATTACAACGCTCGATTCCGGCTTTGCGTAACGCAAGTTCAAAAGAGGCAAGACGGTCTTTGTGGATTCCCACACCTTTGGTGAAGAAGATCCTTGTTGGAACGAACATGATCTTTAATGTATCCTCTTTTTTTATTAAGGTTCTTTTGATAGGTGGTAAATCGCAAATTTTCCAAATTTTTTTTAAGCAACATGGAAAAAAACGTGACATGTAATTCCGATTGAGAAATGAGGAGATTTATTGTATTTTTTGTCATTTATCGCTTTAATAATTGTGAATTAAACCCCTTATCATGACCTTCGATGGATGTGATCCTTTCCCATTTGGCGTGTGCATTTCAATCACCACCGTCGCAGAAATATATGCCAACGCAGCAGGAGAAGCAATTATGTGGGAAGATTTAACCATGTTCGGACAAAAAAATACATCACTGGACGGTGGTCATGGCAGACACATTTCCGGAGGATATGTTCCTTGTCGAGATTCGACTGGGAAGGACAAAATGGAGGATCAAAAAGACCACTGCCGAAATCGTCCGGATGTTCCAGATTGAAGAATTTGTTGAACAACACCCCCACATTACACTTTTTGGACCTTTTACAATAAAAAACGGGGTTTCCACTCAGCACCTGTTGAAATCCGTAAAAGATGCGGCACACCCATTCGGAGCCATCCCGTTCCTTCTCTATGGATATGATATGAATCAGGGACTGAACGGTTCAGTGATCGCTTACCGGGTCATCCCCACCCATCAGCTCGTTGACCTGACAGAAGCAATTGCCACAGCGGTTGGCAGACTTACAGAAACCTTTACCACATGGGACAGGGACCCTGACCAGAAATGGTTCCATGTGACCATCGCAAACAGGCTTGAACAAGGGAGGGCTGCCTGGATCTACCGTCACCTGGAGGATCAGTCACCGTTTGCGTCCCAAATTTTGGAAAAAAAGAACGGATTTCTCGGCATTATGCAAAATCCGTTCAGTACCACTAAACCGGAAGTTCATGAAGTCCCGCCGCGACCACCGCTGTACGATGAAGACGGTCTGCGGATTACGGTTATCAGGGGTGGAAATATCCTTGCCGAATATGATTTAGAACAGCACTGCTGGTTTTCACCTGACAGCACCACTGCCGCTCTTGACTGGCAACATTCACTGCAACAATATCGCAAAAAAAGTGAAATAGAACTGTTCCATCCGCTGTATAAAAACGACCATGATATTTTTGTCATCAGCGACCTTCATCTCGGCCATGCAAATATCATACGATACTGCTCACGCCCGTTCCCCCATGACGCCACTGACGAGATGGATCAGGTACTGATCAAAAACTGGAATTACACAGTAAAACCCGGTGACAGGATCTACCATATAGGAGATCTCTGCTATGGGCCGTATGCAAAAACTCCGTATGAATACCTCCGGCAATTAAACGGGGCTATTTCGCTGATCCGGGGAAACCATGATGAAGGTTCAAAAACTGCCAGCCAAAAGGAAACATTGGTACACAAGGGCATCCCCTTTGCCCTCATCCATAATCCGAATGATATTCCGGAAACATTTTCTGGGTGGGTAATCCACGGGCATCACCACAACAATAATCTGGCAGATTTCCCCTTCATCAATTTTGAAAAACGCCGGATCAATGTCAGTGCTGAAGTTGTCAGATACCAGCCGGTGAGCCTTTCCGATCTCTGTAATATCATCAAAGACCACCAGTTGAAACCGAAAATAAAAACCATCCTGTTACGTGGTGAATAGGGCATCACCCCATTCATAACATATATAACGCCATAGTGTTCAATCCCCGGTAAGTGTTAGGAAAATGCTGTTTGAAATGGTCGTTTCAGAGGGTATCGCTCACAACTCGTATATCATAGGTTCCGGAGGGAATGCAGCGGTCATCGATCCCCGCCGCGATTGTGATGCGTTCCTGAAAATTGCGGATAAAGCAGAGGTGGTGATTAGTCATATCTTTGAGACTCACCGGAACGAGGACTATGTAATTGGGTCACTAGAGCTATCTGCACAGTGCGGTGCCGAAATTTTTCACGGTGCGAATTTGCCATTTTCTTATGGCACCACGGCAAGAGAGGGGGATGTATTCAGGTTCGGTTCAATAGAACTATCAGTACTTGAGACCCCCGGCCATACGGAAGAGAGTATATCACTTGTCCTACGGGATCTGGATATTTCACCGGACCAGTACATGATCTTTTCCGGGGACACACTCTTTTCCGGGGATATCGCCCGTACCGATTTTTACGGCGCTGACCGCAGGGCTGAAATGGCGGCAAAGATCCATGATTCCATCACAAAAAAGATCCTGCCGCTGGGTGATGGAGTTATTATCTGTCCGGCGCATGGTGCCGGTTCGGTCTGCGGCGGGGAGATTGCGGATCACCCCTTCACAACGATTGGATATGAGCGGAAAACGAACCGCATGCTTCTGATGGGAAGGGAAGTATTCATCGAACAGCGCATCCACGAATCCCCCTATGTCCCGCCATATTTCCGTCAGATGGAGCAGTAT
Organism: uncultured Methanomicrobiales archaeon; assembly: GCA_903900025.1. Lineage (GTDB taxonomy): Archaea > Halobacteriota > Methanomicrobia > Methanomicrobiales > Methanospirillaceae > MVRE01. The sequence goes on from CAIULN010000020.1 coordinate 34,094, forward strand.
AACACAACCGGGGCGCCTGTTCTCGGGCGACTCCCACGTTTACATCCTCTGGGCATCGCACAGGTTCGTCAGCTTATCAAGGCAGGTGCGCAGGTGATTGACATCAGGTCACCGACTGCTTTTGGAGCGGGTCATATTCCGGGAAGCCTTTCGATCTGGCGGGATGGCATCCCTGCATTTGCCGGCTGGTTCCTTACCTATGAGCACCCAATTCTTCTCATCGATGACTTTAATCTCAGTCTCGAAGTGGTCGTGCAGCGTCTTATCCGGCTCGGGTATGACAACATCGCCGGTTACCTTGCCGGGGGTTTTCCCGCATGGTTCAAGGGCGCGCAGGAGGTCGAAACAATTGGCACCTGTTCGGTACAGCAGCTTCAGGAACGTTTGCGGACAGAAGTACCGTTCATACTCGATGTGCGCGATATCAGGAATTACCGCGCGATCGGGCACATCAGGGGAGCGCACCACACGTATGTCGGTGAGGTACCCCAATTCCTTCCAAAAATTCCACGCGGTGACCCCATTGTCGTATACTGTGATGCGGGGTGGAAGGGCAGCCTTGCTGCAAGCTATCTGAAAAAAAACAGGTTCCGTGACGTCACAAACGTGCTGGGCGGGATGCAGGCATGGAAGAATGCCGGGTTCCGCATTGAAAAATCCCTTTAATTTTTTTTTCGCTCCTTAATGTATCAGCGTCTGACCGGCGGCAATTTAATAAAGTTTATCATGTCCTGTTCAAATCAGATGGTGAGCATCCATGGACATTGTGAAAATCCCTCGCATGGAAAAAAAGGAATACGACAAACTGATCGACAAAGGTTATATCTGCCGTATCGCATTTCAGGGAGAGAAATACCCGTACATCGCACCGTTCCTTTATGTCTTCGACGGTTCATTCCTGTATTTCCTTTCAACAAAATATGGAAAGAAACTGGAATATTTCAGGAAAAGCCCGTATGTCTCGGTTGAGATCGAACGGTACTCAAAGGATCTCTCCTCATTCATGTTTGTCACGCTGCAGGGATACCTGGAAGAGGTGCATGACTCGATTGAGAAGAAGATGATACGTGAAAAATTCGTCGATCTGATCGTCGACCGTGATCTTTCCTGCAACATCCTTGCGGCGCTGGGACATTCACCCGAGGACCCTCCCGCGGCAATCGCAAAAGAAGAGCGCTCGCTGGTATGGAAGCTGGTCGGCGTAAAAGACCTCGTTGCGTTAAAAAACCTGTAAATTCCCCGCACTTTTTTTTATGTAATCTTTTCCATCTTTTTCGATACGTTTTTTTGGGTTCACAGCACAGGATGGTCTTCCGATTGCCTGACACCCAGCACACCAGGCAGGTCGACCGGGTTCGTGACAGGTGATATGCAGGCATGCCGGGAACAGACATATGCAGTCGCTTTTCCATCAACAGTAGGGTACACTGTGGATCCAACCGGCATGGAAGGGGTTGTAATGGGATCCCCTGAAGGTTGGAAAAGGATCATAACTGATGGCAGGAAATGCGTATGGCATACATGAATCAGCGCCCGGGTATCAGGTTGCTGCAGGTCTCCTGCGATGATAACTTCATGGGAAGGACCAAACGCGTAATCAAGGGCACAGAGAAAGAACGTATATCCTGAAGGGGCATGGTTCACCGTTGCTGAAAAGGACCTGGAAAGTGCCGCTGCGGTTTTTTCCAGATGGTACTCACCAGGTACCCCTGCCAGTCTTAAAAGGTTCAACAGCGCGACTGAATTGCATGACGGGATTGCACCATCATAGACCTCCTTCTTGCGAACCGGAAGCTGCTCTGAGGTGTCTGCGATTGTAAAAAAACCGCCGTTCTCAGTATCGTGAAAATGGGTCATGAAATACCGGTTCAGTTCAAGTGCAGCGGTGAGGTAATTATCTTTAAATGTCGTTTCATACAGCTCAACAAGGCCCCAGACCATGCTGGTATAATCATCTGCAAACGCTGGTATTGCTGCCTCACCATCACGGAAACGGTGGAACAGCCCCCCATCCGGATTACGCATGAATTTAAGGATGAAACTGGCTGCACGCTGACCTGCATCAGCGTACTTTTGCTCATCAAATGCCTGCGCTGCTTTCGCTAGTGCGACAATGGCAAACCCGTTCCAGTCAGCAAGGACTTTATCATCCCGCTGTGGACGGGGTCGTTTTTGCCGTGCTGAGAACAGGGTGCTGCGGATTTCCTCAATCTTTGCTGTTAATTCGTCGCCCGTCATTCGGTGCTTCAGCGCAATCTCATCCGGCGCCCCTGTGCACCGCAGGATAGTGCTGGCGGTGCGACTCATGGGATCGGAATAATTTCCTGTGCCAGTGACACCCAACACTGAACCGGCAAGCGCTGCACCCTCACTCCCCAGTACGTTCTCCAGGTCTGCAGCGTTCCAGAGGTAGAACGCCCCCTCCCGTCCCTCACTGTCAGCGTCCTCTGCCGAATAAAATGCACCCTGCGGGGATGCCATGTCGCGGAGTATATAGGCAAGGATCTCTTCGGCGGTCCTGCGATACTCCGGATTTTTTGTTGCCTGATAGGCCTCGGTATATACGATCGCAAGGAGCGCCTGATCGTACAGCATCTTCTCAAAATGCGGCACCCGCCATTGGGAGTCTGTAGAATACCGGTGAACCCCGAACCCGATCTGGTCGTAGATCCCCCCCATCCTGATCTCATCAAGTGTCTTTGTTACCATGGCAAGGGCACGCGAATTTCCCGTCCGATTCCAGTAACGGAGGAGAAACATCAAGACATGGGCAGACGGGAACTTCGGGGCGTTACCGAATCCCCCGTACTCATTATCAAACCGGATCAACAGATCTTCATATGCTGAAGCAAGCACCCGTTCATCCAAAACAGGTACCCCATCTGATGGTGATGGGGAGATAAGCGCGTTGTGGATCTCCTCTGCAGACCCGACAAGGTCACTTTTGCGCTCCCTCCAGATTCGCGAGATATCCATTAGCAGACTGAGCAGCCCTGTAATTCCGAACCGCCCATCCCGTGGTAAATATGTCCCGGCAAAAAACGGCTTTTTATCCGGTGTCATAATGATGGTAAGCGGCCAGCCACCGGTACCTGTCATCATCTGGCAGACACTCATATACATACTGTCAATATCGGGACGCTCCTCCCGGTCGACCTTGATGCATACAAAAGAATCATTCAGGATACATGCAACGGCTTCATCTTCAAACGATTCGTGCGCCATCACATGACACCAGTGACAGGTCGCATATCCTATTGAAAGAAATACAGGTTTATCCTCCTGGATTGCCCGCTCAAATGCCTCATCACTCCAGGGGTACCAGTCAACTGGATTATGGGCGTGCTGAATCAGATACGGGCTCTTTTCAAAAATAAGGTGGTTTGCCTGCCGTTGCCTGGCAGAAGATGCGTCTTGTGCCCGGTCTGATTTATCGCCGCGAACCATGAGTGCTCATTGGCGCCATGGCATTATGTGTGTTTCACCAATGACAATGCAGGTTCACATTTGATGATTCATGTTTAAACACCAGGGTTTTTGCTATTTAGAACAAACCATAATCAGAAAAGTATCATGATGGATATTTCAGGATTTTTCAGCTTTGTGATTCTTGCCGTCATTGTCGTGTTGATCTCTGGGGGACTCGCCCGCCTCTTTGCCAAAGTCGCACCATTCCGGCTCTTTTATTATGCAATCCGGTTGCCTGGTATCGTCCTTCATGAGATCGCCCACGTGGCGGGTTGTGTAATCTCGGGTGCAGAAATTAAAAGGGTAGTGCTCTTTTCCAAAACCGGGGGATCGGTTACGTACACCAAACCAAAAATTCCACTCTTTGGAACTGTGATCATCAGCACTGCCCCGCTTTTCGTTCTGCCGCTTGTCCTTGCAGGACTGACATGGGTATTCGGAACGTATTTCGGGTGTTATGTTCCCCCTGTTTTCCCGTCAGGATGGGGCACGGTTGCGGGATTTTATGAGATGCTGCATGAGGTTATCAGCATATTTTTAATCAACCTTGTCTCCCGTTTCAATGGGTGGTTTCTTGTGTATCTCTATCTGGCGGGAAGCATCATCCTCTCCCTTTCCCCCAGCGGACAGGATCTTAAAAATGCGGCAGTCGGGATTGTTGTCATTTTTCCCCTCTGTCTGCTTGTCATATGGGGCGGTTTTCAAGGCGCCATGACAGTGATGAGCCTGATTGTCACACCCATGAACACCGCTTTTTCCATAGGACTTATATATGAGATGATCGCGGCTTTGATGTCCGTTCCATTTATCCTTATTCACGGGATGATGAGAGTATAAGAAAAATTGAAGGATAAGAAACACCTCTCACCTGATGATAATTTTTTTTCCCGTCCCTAGGGATCAACGATACATGGTATCAGATTAGATCGGTATTAATTCTGCAAAATTAATACATTTCTGCAGTCATGCATGATGAATCCGCAATCGGGCAGCCGGGCGGGGATGCAAATGAAAAGGTTTCCCCCGGCATGCGCCAGTACCTCTCTATTAAAGCGCGTTATCCTGATGCGATCCTCTTTTTCCATATCGGTGATTTCTACGAGACATTTGGTGCCGACGCTGAGCTGGTGTCAAAAGAGTTAGACATCGTCCTCACCTCGCGATCCCGTGGCTCAGAAAACCGTGTGCCACTGGCCGGGGTCCCCTATCATGCGGCAGAAGGGTACATTGCAAAGCTTGTGAATAAGGGATATAAGGTGGCAGTCTGCGACCAGCTGGAGGATGCAAAAGACGCAAAAGGTATTGTAAAAAGGGATGTCGTGCGCGTCATCACCCCGGGCACTGTCATCGATCCCTCCATGATCCCTTCGCCAGATCCACGGTACCTGATGGCACTCTGTCCGGCTCCTGACAACGGAGAATGGGGAATTGCATTTCTTGATATCTCGACAGGGGAGTTTTTTGTCACCTGCTGTTCTCCAGATACCGTAGTCCAGGAAATCATTTCTGAGATCGCCCGTTATCGTCCGGCAGAATGCGTCATCCCGTCAGCCATCTCACCTGATGTCGCCAGTACTCTTAAGAACCGCGGGGTAATTGTCAACCCGTACCGTGATGATGCATTCGATCCGGAGCGCGCGAGAAGATCACTTCTTGATCATTTCCACGTTACATCCCTCGCAGGGTTTGGGTGCGAAAGTATTCCAGCAGCAGCAGGAGCTGCAGCCGCTGCACTCCAGTACGCAAAAGAGAACCAGAACTCGCTGCTCACCCACATCAGCGGGCTTGCAACCCGTACAACCGCGCAGTGCATGATGCTAGACGCAACGACCCTGCGTAATCTCGAGATAACCGAAAGCATCCGTACATCGGCACACGGTGCAACACTGCTCTCCTGCCTTGACCTTACAAAAACGCCAATGGGGCGACGGCTTCTCCACCGCAGGGTTATCAGGCCGCTCATCGATGTTGATGAAATCAACCATCGGCTCGATTCGGTGGAATTTTTTGTCAGGAGACCCACGGTCCGTCTTGCATTGCGTTCGCTCCTTTCCCGCATGGCTGATATGGAACGTATCGCAGGACGGATCGCGTATGGAAACGCTAACCCGCGCGATCTCATAGCGCTTGCGTCATCCCTTGTCATCATCCCGCAGATAAAAATACTGGTCGCCGAATCCGGAGGGGATGGAGCACCCTGTTTTGTAACAGATGCGGTCGCTGACATCCGTGAATTACCGGATACAGCACAGCTCATCAACACAGCTATGATTGAGGATCCGCCGCCTACTGCAAGGAACGGCGGAGTCATTAAAAAAGGATACTCTTCTGAACTGGATGAACTCAGGACCCTCCTCACGTCCGGAAAAGACTGGATCGCAAACCTGCAGGAAAAGGAGCGCGAGCGCACCGGTATCAAATCGTTGAAGATCGGGTACAACAAAATTTTCGGTTATTATATCGATGTTACGCGTGCCAACCTTGCTCTTGTCCCCCCTCACTACGAACGCAGACAGACCACGGCAGGCGGGGAACGGTATACCCTGCCGGAATTGCGGGAAAAGGAAGCCATCATCACGAATGCGGATGAACGTGTGCTCTCCTGTGAACGGGAGCTCTATGGAGCCCTGATTGATATTCTGAAGGAACGGATTCCGGACCTGCAGGCCACTGCACGGGGCATCGCATCACTCGATGTATATTCTGCCATTGCTGAGGTGGCGCAGGCCAACAACTATCTCAGGCCAGTGCTTAACGGAGGTGACCGGATTGTTATCCGTGACGGAAGGCACCCTGTGGTTGAACGGAGTGTGCACGGGGGTTTTGTGCCGAATGATACCGATCTTTCCGGGTCAGGCACCCAGATCATGATCATCACCGGTGCAAACATGGCAGGAAAATCCACCTATATGCGGGCTGTGGCACTCACCTGCATCATGGCACAGACCGGATGCTTTGTTCCGGCCACCCATGCAACCATCGGGATTCTGGACCGTATCTTTACCCGCGTCGGCGCCTTTGATGACCTTGCGAGCGGGCAGAGCACATTCATGGTCGAGATGCTCGAACTGGCAAATATCCTGAACAATGTGACCGAAAAAAGCCTGGTGATCCTGGATGAGATCGGCAGGGGAACGAGTACCATCGATGGATATGCGATCGCCCAGTCGGTTCTGGAATTCCTGCACGGGAGATCCGAGTCAGGACCAAAGACACTCTTTGCAACACACTTCCATGACCTTGTCGCCATAGAGTCCCACCTCAAGCGGGTGCGGAATTTTCATTTTGCCGTCAGGGAAACAAAACATGATGTGATCTTTTTGCGAAAACTGATCCCCGGGGCAACAGACAAAAGTTATGGGATCCATGTCGCGCAGCTTGCAGGCATTCCAAAAAAAGTCACAGACCGCGCGGAAGCCGTTCTTACAAATACACTGAACCGGACGTCGGCACCTGCACAAAAAGTCCAGCGATACACGCAGCTGCTCCTTGCTGATGACAGCATATCCGCACCGGTTCTGCTGACACATCCCGTCCTTGATGAGATCAGGGGGCTCAATCCTGATGGTATGACCCCCCTTCAGGCGCTCCAAAAACTCCATGAACTTAAGGATCGCTTAAAAGAGGGAGAGAAACCTGAATGACAGATCCTCCTGACAACCGGACGATCCGCATTCTCGATCCGATGACTGTCAACAAGATCGCTGCCGGTGAAGTTGTGGAGCGCCCCGCTTCCGTTGTCAAAGAGCTCGTTGAAAATGCGATCGATGCAGGTGCACGGACAATACGGGTTGAAGTTTCATCTTCCGGAGGCAGGATCACAGCCATTGGCGCCACCGACAATGGGATCGGAATGACGGCTGATGACGCTATCCTGGCATTTGCTCCCCATGCGACCAGTAAAATTTCGAGTATCGCAGACCTGGACTCCCTTATGACCCTCGGATTTCGCGGTGAAGCGCTCGCGAGCATTGCTGCCATCTCAAAAGTCACGCTCTGTACAAAACCAAGAGGAGGCAGGGCTGATGAAGGCACGCGGGTAGTGATCGAAGGGGGGACAATCATGGAGCATTCGGAAACCGGTACCCCTGAGGGCACATATATTCTTGTAACGGATCTCTTCTTCAACACCCCCGCACGGAAAAAGTTCCAGAAAAGTCTCGCCGCAGAAATCGCTCATATTACCGGAATAATTGAAGGTCTTGCACTCGCCCATCCGGAAATCTCAGTGCACCTGATCCACAATGCAAAAGAGCTGGTGATGACAGAACAGTCCCCCCGGCTCCTTGACACCATTGCACGCCTGTTTGGAAATCAAGTTTCTGCTGACCTGATACCTGTTGATCGCACCATGCTGTACGTCTCTGTAAGCGGCTATATCTCCCGTCCTTCACTATTCAGGAAAAACCAACGCCGCATGTTTATCTCCATCAACAGCCGCTATGTCTCGTCAGCACCAATTACTTCGGCTATTATCGAAGGGTATGGGACACTCCTTTCAAAAGAGCGGTTCCCGGTCGTATTTCTGTCCCTGACAATCAATCCCACGCTCATTGATGTGAATGTCCACCCGGCAAAAAAACTGGTGAAGCTGAGCCATGAACGCGAGATATGCACTGCGGTGTGGGAGGCAGTAAAAAACGCGCTACTGATAACAGACCTGATCCCTGCCGGAACTGTGAAAGGATCCAAAATTAGTACCGGACGATCGCCTGGTGCACCCTCCTCTACCACGTACGGTCATGCACCGATCCAATCATCGGTCGTCAGCGAACCAACACATGCGGGCATCATCACTACCGACCGCCAGCTCCGCCAGACAGAACTCCCTACCGGAATCCAGCCTGATACAAGCGTCGTCCCTGAAATGGAGGTGATCGGTCAGGTCGGCGGGATTTACATCCTTGCCACAACAGATTCCGGGGACCTCATTCTTGTAGACCAGCACGCTGTCCATGAACGGATTATGTATGAACTGGTCAGCAGGAAGTCAGACAGCGCGGACCAATCACAGGAGTTGATTGTCCCTGTAATCCTGCACCGTTCTGCAGGGGATGCTGCCCTCATACGTGAACTCCTCCCGGTACTGGAAGAAGAAGGATTTGTAATCGAGGACTTTGGTAAAAACTCGTTTCTGGTTCGTGCCGTACCTGTTGTGCTTGGTAAGCTCGAACAGACTGATCTGGTTGATGAAATCCTTGCTGACCTCACCAGGGAAGAGCCGGAGCGTTTTGTGAGCAGCCGCGAACGGCTCGCGCGGATCATCGCATGCAGAAGTGCGATTAAAGCCGGCACGGTCTGCACACATGAACAATCCAAGCGCCTGCTCCAGCAGCTCAGGAACGTGAAAAATCCGTTTTCCTGCCCCCATGGGAGACCGACAATGGTGAGATTTTCCCGTGATCAGATGGATGGAATGTTCAGGCGGACGTGATGTGCCTGGAACCTGAGATTTCTTGAAGATTAATCAAAAAAATCCTTTCATCATTGCGCCCGATCTCAAGTGCCCTGTTCGCAGCCCGCTCCTTCTCCTTGATCTCAAATATAACGTCAAAATCAAACGGTCTGCTCCTGTCAAGAAATGCCTTGAAATGGTTCGGGTCGAGCCGCGCTGCATGATTACCCCTCCGCCCACCGGGTTCCTGCGAGCTGTAATCAACCATTGGGATACCATCATTTTTTTTCCAGCTCAGTGCAACCGTGGACAAAACCTCATCGATGAGTTCACCGGCGCCGTTGAGCTCGTGATGAAATATATCGAAGAGCACCGGGATACCGGTCTGGTCAGAAACCGGAATGCAATCCTTCACCGTGAAATTCCGGTCATCGTTTTCGATGACAAGCCTTCTCTGCACAGAAGGAGGCAGGTTGCCATATTGTTTGATAAACCGTCCGACACTTCCCGAACGGTTCCCGTACACACCTCCGATATGGATCTGGATCTTTGCGGAATTATCCAGCCCCATCAGGTCGAGTACTGAAGCGTGGTACTCGAGCTCGTGTACGCTCCGTTGAACGATATCCGGGTCAAGCGCACTGATAAGGACGAACTGGTCAGGGTGCATGGAGATCCTCATCTCATGCATCCGGATGAGCTCACCAATTGCCTTGAATTCAGGTAAAAAGTATTCCTTCCAGTCAAATACGCAAACCGAATGGGATGCGAATGGTACAAGGTCGGAAGTGATCCGGAAAAAAAGGATACCGTGCGCTGCATTATATTCAAGTATCATGCGAAGACATGCGAGATTTCTCCCCACAGTACTGATGATATTTGCTTCAGAATAGGAGGCGAGCCAAAATGTCCTGTTTCCCCGGCAGGGGACGGAAAGGTTGATGCACGGATACCCGATCCTCACAGGCATACTTCGGTCGGATGTATAAAAAAGGTGTGTGGTGCGGCGCGATTACCGATAAATATGGTGATGGGACCAATGAATCGTCGCCCCGATCAGAACCTGTCTTGTTCTTCTGGACAGGAAAGGAAACGAATTGCAGGGATCTGAACGCTTATGGCGATGAGCGGACAATCAAGAGAAAAGGATATCCCCGCTCCAGGAATGATCAAGAAACGCACTATCAAAAAAAATCCCGATCTGCTGATTGTTGAAAAGTTCAAGGAAGTGCTTGCAGACTGGAAACTGGAACCAGACCTGTTTGTCCTGTTCCGGAAGATCGTTCTTACCTACTATGAACATGCAGGAAGGGATCTTGCATGGCGCCACACAAACGATCCCTACCATATCCTCGTATCGGAGATCATGCTCCAGCAGACGCAGGTCGGTCGGGTCAATGGGAAATATCCGGAATTTATTGATGCATTCCCCACCTTTGCTGCCCTCGCCGCGGCTCCATTTCACGAGGTTTTGGCGAAATGGCAGGGTTTGGGTTACAACCGGCGCGCACTCGCCATTCATCAATGTGCCAAAGAGGTGATGACTGCCTTTGGCGGCGAGCTCCCGCAGGACGTTGAAATACTGGCGACGTTACCCGGCATCGGGCATGCGACTGCCCGTTCGATCGCCGCATTTGCGTTCAATATGCCCGTCGCCTTTATCGAGACCAATATCCGTCGCGTCTTTATCCATCTCTTTTTTGGGGACAGTCTATCTGTTACGGATCGGGAGATCCTTCCTCTTGTAGAGCAGTCGCTCGATACCACAAACCCCCGCGTGTGGTACTGGGCACTCATGGATTATGGGTCCGCACTGAAAAATGCAATCCCTAACCTCAACAGGAAGAGCGCCCATTATATGAAACAATCAAAATTTGTTGGATCTGACCGTGAGATCCGGGGTATTATCCTCAAATCGTTCGTGCAGAATCCCCGACAGAATCTGTATACCCTGGTCACGAATATACCCGTTGAGCCCCAACGGATCAAACGGATTATTGATAATTTGGTAAAAGAGGGGTTCCTTTTCATGGATCGAGAAACACTGGCGATCCGGGACAGATGAATGGGAAGGGGGTTATTCCCCGACCCATGGATTGATATTCCTCCCGCAACCATACAGACGATCAGCAAGGGAGAGCAGCAATGCCCGATATTAGATCCATTCATGATGATGTGAAATGGAAGCTTGCCGCTCAGTGCGCTGCCAGACTGCCTGCAATGTATGAACTTGTCTTCTCCCCAGCCGTCGGGGAGAAGTATGATGAACTGGAGCAGCAGATCTGGGTCGAACTTTCACACTATGCGTTCAATATCGCGCGTTCACTCCAGCTACCAGTGAACAATGCACGGCATCTTGCAGACAGCATGAGATTGGTACTGCAGATCCTGTTCGGGCCTGACTATAAGGGCGAAGTAATGGATGTCGGTGAGGATGGCGCGGTGATAATGGTAAAACATTGCCCGTTTGTGACTGAGGCAACCGCGATTGGAGCGTCGCCTGACCGTGCATTCAAACGCTGTCTTGCATTCAATCTGAGCACCCAAAAGAACCTCAACCCACATTACAAATTCCGGTACGTAAGGGCGCTGTGCATGGGCGACCGGCAGTGCGAGATCAAGGTTGATCGTGAGCCGGAACATGGAAAAAAAACGGATTCAAAAAATAAACCTGAATAAAAAACCATTTCTTTCACCCCTTATTTTACACCATGAGTAACATCAATCTGAATTCCGACATATTTGTGGTTCCTGCGGGATCTGCTTTTTTCCGGGTTTATCTGCGGGGTAAAACCAGGACATCATTTACAATCGATTACATTGTTGGAATCACATTTTTAAAAAATTGAAATTCAAATTTTTTTAAATTTCTGGAGAGAAATTCCTATCATTATCAAACCATTTATGACACTTTTCGTTGTATTCGGACTGTTTCTCAGGGGATCTGACGAGCGGATTTGATCTTTTATTTGAGGTAATATCCTATTATTATAAATATCAATCCGAGGTAGAAAAAAATATAAAAATATTGAGAGATCCCGACAAGTATTGTTTCAAGACCTTTTAAATATTGAATAATCAAGCAAATAAGACCAATCACGAATAAACCAATACTCATCTGAGTTTTTGTTACCTTGTCCATGTTTCACTGCTCCATTATACACTGTTAACCCGCGAAAAAAAAGACTTTTGGTTTCCGGTTCTTTTAAAAAGAATGTCAGGGGCGAATTCAGAAGTCTCCAATTATCAGCGAATACATACCGGATGTGACCTGAGGGGGTGACTCAACAGCACCTACTTCAATCCGCTCGGCAGGATATCCGAGATTCTCGCAGACTGCCACCTTCAACGGGATTTCAAGTGCCAGAAGTTTTTTGAAGAGTTCCCCGGTATTGAATTTCGGATCGGTGAGAAGAAATACAATCTTTCTGCGCCGCACTTCGTCAACAGTGTCGTTCATTCCCTTGTTGTGACCTGTACCATGGGCCACGACCGGCACGATCCGCGCAAGCGGAATGTGCAGGCGCGCTGCCGCAATTTGCAAGGATGAGATGCCCGGCACAACCTCACCTTTGAGGTATCCCAGCCCGGCAAGCATCGGGTCCCCTGTGGAGAGGATCACTGCTTTCTGCGGGAGCTTATTTAAAGCTTTGAAATCATCGATAGTCCTTACGGTGCATCCTTGCGGGATGTGCGAACGGGCGATCTCAATTGCCCGGTCTGATCCATAGATGAGTATTGCCGATCCAATCACACGGATTGCCTCCTCAGTCAGCATCCCCGGACCACATCCAACACCAACGATCTTCATGGAGTCTCCCCGATAACACTGCCGTCCCTGTTCACGATTACAACAACAATGGACGGATGTTCTCGTTTGAACGATAAAAGAGCATTTTTGACCCTGTCAGCAAAACCTGGTGAAATGCTCATTTCCTCAATGGTCAAATAGCCGGTCCCATCAAGAAAATCCGGCCTGATATATTTGAGGATCAGGGCAGGCAGTCCGAACAGGATCACTTCACCCCGCGCGGCATTCAGTGCCTTGTCAATCCCTGATCCGACCAGAACAACATCATATTCAGGATATCGAAGCTGTGCATACCGGAGCCCGATCCTGCCTGTCGTCACGACTACGTGGTGTGATGCGGAGATCCGGTCAATCACCGATTCTGTCATGTGCTCATCCCACGGTTCAACAAGCCCGGTCGTGCCGAGCACTGAAATGCCCGCGTCAATCCCCACGCGTGGGTTGAGTGTGGTCTTTGCCACCTCGGCACCACGCGGGATGCTGAGTGTCACCCTGACTCCCGTCAAAGAAGTTGTTTCAAGCGCTTCCTCCATAGACCGGAGTATGCAGGCAAGCGGGGCCGGATTGATCGCGGGTGTACCCTTGGCAAAACGCGGCGTATCCCGCGTAAAAATCCCGATCCCGGTTCCAGGCACGAGAGTGATCCCGCTGTTTTCCGGTGATGCCCGGGCAACAAACTCAAGATCCGCAGTCACATCGGAAATGTAATCGCCTGAGAATTTTTTGCAGCGGGCGGTTCCATCCCGTCCCGTAACAGGTACATCGATTTCGAGCCCGCAGGGGATTGTAATTCGAACCGATGACACACCGGAATCCAAAGAGAGGATCGCCGCCTTGCATGCGGCAGCTGCGGTCGTGCCAGTCGTAAATCCGCGGCGCAGGACAGTACCTGACGCGGTGAGCACACACAACCCGCGTGCGACATCCCCAAGGGACTCCGGCGACCTGCACTTCTCCTGCCAGGTTTTCGGGTACTCAAACCCGGTGACCGGATCCCTCATGAAAAGATTCCTCGGAATAGATGGTGATACACTCGTTTATTGCTGCGACGGCAACCGGTGTTCCCCCCCGCGTCCCCTCATTGGATATGGAAGGGATGGAAAGTGTCCGAAGGAGTTCCTTGGATTCCGCTGCATTGACAAAACCCACGGGGGTGCCAACGATAACTGCAGGTCTGATACCGCGGCTGACCATATCACATACCGCAAGGAGCGCTGAGGGGGCATTGCCGATAACAACAACCGAACCCCTGATGCGATCCTCCAGCGCAATGATACCTGCCGATGTCCGGGTGATCCCCCGGTTATGCGCAAGGTCACTGCCGGAATCAAGCGCACATATCACCTCGCACTCATGTCCTTTCTTCTGGATGCCCACCTGTACCATCCGGATATCGGTGATGATCGGTGATGTGCGGGAGAGGGCATTGAGGGTTGCAGAGACCGGGTCATGACAGAACCGCATAAGCGGTGCCATCGAAAAATCCCCAACCGCGACCGAGCACCGCTGCCGGATCCGGTCTTCGGGTGATACATTGCCGATTACCGATCGGGCAAGCATCCGTGACTTCCTGGAGATGGTGTAGGCGTCCTTTGTTTCTGCGCCCAGGTCAGTATACATATTTCCGGTGGTATCCCCGTTGCGTGATGATTCCCTTGACATCCTGTCCCATCCTCCAGATCCTGCTCTCAAAACCCCCGATGATAACCGTGGTGTGCATGTCCACCTTCCCGTAATACTCTTCAACATCACACAGCGTGGTGATAATGATTTCCTCACCCTCACGGTATGCATTCTTTACCAGCGCCAATGGCGTGTTTTCACCCAGATATTTTCGTGCGATTGAGATCGCACCCGAAAAATTATGAGGTCTTCCGCGGCTTTTAGGATTGTAGAGCACAACCGGAATCCCAATGGAAAATACTGCTTCAAGCCTCTTTTCGATGACATCGAGAGGGGTTAAGAGATCCGAGAGGCTTATGACTGCAAAATCACCCGAGAGGGGGGAACCGACGCGGGATGCCGCAGCATTTGCCGCAGTCACACCCGGTACGATCTCTACTTTAATTTCTGCTTTTTCATGCTCTAACACCTCGAGCACAATCCCTGCCATGCCATACACTCCTGCGTCCCCACCGGATACCATCGCCACATGACGTTTCTGCGCAAGTCTGATCGCAGTTTTTGCACGCTCCACTTCCTTACCCATTGAGCTCCGGATAACATTTTTTCCGACCAGCAGCGGTTCGAGCTGGTCCAGGTAGGTGTTATTTCCGATCACGATCTCGGCACCCGCGATCACTTTCAGTGCGCGGGCGGTCATCTGGTCGCGGCTGCCCGGGCCAATGCCGACGATAACAAGTGACCCGGTATATTCAGCGGGCGATGGCAATGGTCACCCTCCCGTAAACGGTCTTTTTCATGACAAGTTCCCTCTGTTTTGATATGGCAAGGGCACTGGGTTCGGCAACGCCCAAAAGCCCGATGCGCCCGGCCTTCGATGGCGAGCGCAAAGGTTGTGCATTAATTGTTTCATCATCGAGAAATATCAACCCGGCAGAGAGTGACACAATTGCATCAGTGAGCCCGGATTCCCCGATTTTTTTTGCGGTGGTCGCAAAGGCAAAGACATCCCCCCCCGAAATCCGACACGCATGAAGCGCCTGTTGGATCGCATCGAGGACTTCTTCCTTGCGCACCCCTTTCCGGCACCCGATGCCGACTATATAGATTCCTTTCTTCAGAAGGACTGATACATCGGGTCCTGCAACCACGATTGCCGGACCGTTGATTGCATGGACTTGCACTTCGCCGTCAAGAATTGCGGCATTCACACGGCGGGTGGAATCGCGGTTCAGGACATCGCACCCGTGCCGCTGCGCAACCACTTCCACTGATTTTTTGCCTGCTACTTCAGTAGCTGTCGTGACTACCGGCTGGATACCAAGGGGAGCGAGCTGAAGGGCGAGCTCGTTGGCGCCATGGTGCCCCCCGATAAGAGGGATGGCATAGGACAGATCCGGGCTTACCACTACCACCGCAGGATCGATCCACTTATCCACAAGGAGCGGTGCGACCGATCGCACGACAATGCCGGTCGACATCAATGCAACAATCCGACGGGCTGATCCAAAAACGCGGGCAAACACCTCAGCATCGTACGGGAGCAGGGTTGCATCAAGGTGCTCTGCGATCCTCTGCGCCTGGGGAAACGACCTCGGGAACGCGATGACAACGGTCTCGTTCATGAATAGAGGTGCGACCTCCTGTACGGTTCCTGCGGGTCGAGCACATGCCCCACAATCAACAGGGCTGTCTTTTCGATACCTGCATCGCGTGCTTTTTGTGCAATATCTGCTACCGTACCACGGATTACTTTCTGGTCGTCCCACGAAGCATGGAAGACAACTGCTGCAGGGGTGTCCGGAGGGCAGGTGAGTTTTCCTGTCACTTCTGAAAACCGGTCAGTGCCAAGGAATACTGCCATCGTTGCACCGAGTCCTGAAAGTTCCGGTATGTGGTCTTGTGCAAGCGTCTTTCCCGCGGGTCGCGTAATGATCAGCGAATCAGTAATACCGTTAAGGACCAGCTCGATCTGGAGTTCTGCTGCTGCGGCAAACAGGGATGACACCCCGGGTACGATGTGCACCGCAACACCCCGCTTTTTGAGTTCTGTGATCTGCTCCACGATCGCACCGAACAGGGATGGATCACCGGAGTGGAGCCGGACGACGGTTTTCCCTTCTTTTGCATGCAGATCCATTGCAGCGACGATCTTCTCAAGATTCATCCCCCAGCTGTCAAACCTGACGGGTGCCGGTGATTGTGCGACAAGTGCAGGGTTGACAAGTGAACCGGCGTATATCAGGACATCGGCACGTTCGAGCAGTCTACGTCCTTTGACCGTGATCAGGTCGGGATCCCCGGGCCCTGCACCAACAAAATAGACATGTGGCTGTGTTGGGTTCTGCATCTTACCGCCTCGCATACATGACGCTGAGGTAATCACTCTTGTCCGGGAGTTCCCCGTTCCTGTATACCTTCATATCGGGAAAGTACATCCTTTCCACAAGCACGAATTCATGATACCCCTCTTTCCTGAGAGCCTCCGCACGCTCTTTCGGGTGCCTCACCTTAAGCAGGATCCGAACATCAGGCATCCCGCCATCAGAGACAATGAACCCGTTTGCGAGCGAGAGGTTTGCGGCTGCGGCAAAGGCGGTGATGGCACTGATACCGGGCTCGGTCCGGCACTCAATATCGGGATACTCTTCTGCCATCACCGCACAGAGCCGTGAGAATGTGGAAAAAAAATTCGGGTCACCGAGAATACCGAAGACCGCGACCCCCGTGTGTGCAGCAGCTGCAATCACACCCGCGTTCTCCTTCATGCTCGCCATGATCCGCGATTCGTCATCAATCATGGGAAACTCGAGCATCACGGGTTCGCGGTACGGTGTGACAAGGTTGTATGCAATCCTACCAGGTACAAAAACTGCATCCGCTTCCTGTAACAACCGGACTGCCCGCAGTGTGAGCAGCTCAGGGTTTCCCGGCCCAAGACCAAGGCCGATCAGCATGCTGCACCGTTCCCGACAATCACATACACCGGGTCGATCGGCTTGAACATGATGCTCTTCCCGATCTCCTGCGAGCGCGCGATCTGGACATGCACGACCTCGCAGAAGATCCCGATCTCCTGCATGGTCGCAACGGCAGTCTGCAGGGTGGTAACAAGCACTGCATTCACAACGATGCGTCGCCTCACACCCTTCGCGAGCAATGGAAGCACCTCGTTAAGCTGGTGGGATCCGCCAACAAATGCACAATCAAAAATACGGCTATCGGTTTTGAGAAATTCTGTTGCTTCAGCACAGAAAAAATCAATGTTTCCCACGCCCTTATGTGCCGCCTCTTTTTTTGCGTACCGGATCGCCTCATTTCTCCGGTCAATCGCACAGACGTGTGTCGCAGTCTGTGCTGCTGCGATCGAAACCTTTCCCGTCCCACAACCGATATCGAGCATCAGATCTCCGGCACGCAGGCCGAGTTTGGAGAGGGCTATGGCCATGACCTCGTCCTGTGTAGGACCACCGGGAAGCTTCGAGGGGGGCATCTCCTAAACTTTAGTTGTGTTAACGTATTAAGACTTGTTTTAAAGGCGAATTTGTAGTATGGTTAAGGTCTGGTGACCAATCATATACAATTCTGATCATTAGTCAATACTGGAAAAAAATGTCTATATCTTTTCTACACATTGCCTTCTTCATGATCCCCAATTACAATTCCCCCGGCCTTCTTGATCAGGAAATATGCGCCGGCAAGCCCGAGTATGACCACGCCTATACCAACCAATTCAAATCCAATGAATTCCGGTTTTGGTGCTGATGACGGATCGAGAAGTATTACCTTACGGGAGATGGCGACAATCGCAAGTAAGATGACGATCTCGAAATGGATGGCATTTTCCTTGAAATACGCCTTGATCGTGTCAAGGAGTTCGACGCCGATCAGGATTAACAAAAAGACACCCAGCACATTCGTGAGTTCGTGGTTTTCAAGAAGCATGGGAGGGGAGTTGGTCAGGTTTATCACAAGAAGCCAGCAAAGCTCTACAATCGAAAAACCCAGTACGATCATGAGCAGGAGCATCAGTGCTGCATAAACGATTCGTTCGAACTTATTTACAAGTTCCAGCATCGTAGATCATCCCTCATCTACCGGTATTAAATCCGGCGCATCCGGATTATATAACTTCACCACATCTCCGATGACAATAACGGCAGGTGGGATGACGCCGGCATTTTTTGCTTTTCGTGCGATGGTTGCGAGCGTGCCGGCAGTCACCCTGCGATCTTTTCGCAACCCCCGCTCGATGATTGCCACCGGTGTCTTTTTGCTCTTGCCGTTTGCGATCAGTGCATCGGCAATTTTTGGCAGATTGGCCACCCCCATCAGGATCACGATCGTGCCCCGGCTCTGCGCCAAGAGCTTCCAGTCCAGTGCCGGAGCCGGTTTGGCCGGGTCTTCATGCCCGGTCAGGATTGTCACCTGTGAGGCATACTTCCTGTGAGTGAGCGGAATACCAACCGATGCCGGGACAGCGAGCGCGCTGGAGATTCCCGGTACCATTTCGACTTTTATACCGGCTGCCCTCACGGCTTCCAGCTCCTCACCGCCCCTGCCAAACAGGAACGGATCCCCCCCTTTCAGGCGGACAACGATCTTTCCCTGTTTCGCGTGGTCGACCATCATCTGCTCGATCTCGTCCTGTTCGAGAGTATGTCTGCCGCCAAACTTCCCACAGTCAACCAGCTCTGCATGCGAAGGCAGGGAGGAAAGGATTTCGTATCCGGGCAGCTGGTCAAACAGTATAACATCTGCACCGTCAATCACTTCCCGGGCCCGCTGTGCAACGAGCCCGATGCCCCCGGGACCTGAACCCACAAGATACACTTTACCATTCATGGAGTAATCCTCAGCGCCGCATATGCGTCATTGATCAGGTCCTGCGCACGCCCCCGCAGAATCCGCCCCTGTTCACGTGCCTTTTCGATGCTGTGCACATCGGTCTCGATGCGTTCGGTCCGTCTGCCATCAAGCGAGAGCACTTCGGCGATCAGATGACCCGCCCGGCAGTAAATGCCCAGCGGTGTGAAGCAGCCTCCACCCAGCTGTTCCATGACCCCCCGTTCAATCGCGACATCTGTCCGGGTCTGCGGGTGGTCAAGGGCTGACAGGCTTTCCATGAGCGGGGGGTCAGCCCGGCTCACAACGGCGATGGTACCCTGGTTGGGTGACGGGACAAATATGTCAGGCGGCAGGCGTTCACCAGGAATCCGGATCCCGAGGCGAATCAACCCTGCCTCGGCAAGGATAATCGCATCGTACTCCCCCGCATTCAGTTTCCTGATCCGGGTATCTATATTCCCCCTCAAATCTTTGATGGAGATGTCCGGATCGTGCCGGAGCAGTTGTGCGCGCCGTCTTGTGCTGGAGGTACCGATCACGTTCACGGCAGGAAGTGCTGAAGTATACGCAATATAATCAGCGGGCGGGTCCCGTTTCAGGACAGCAGCGGTGAACAGCCCTGACGGTCGCATGGCGGGGATGTCCTTCATGCTGTGCACCGCACAATCGATCTCGCCGCCAAGGATCGCATCATCCAGCGCCCGGACAAAAACCCCCTGACCCCCGATCTCATGGAGCGGCACACCATTATTGGTGTCGCCCTGCGTCGTGATGACGACTTGCTCCACCCCGATCCCCATCGCCGTAAGCTTCCTGCAGACAGTATCAGCCTGTGCAAGTGCCAGCTTACTGCCCCGGGTGCCAACTTTTAACGACATGAATTGTACGCCGTAATGATTGTTTCAATATCCTGATCGGTGTGTGCCACTGACAGGAAGTTTGTCTCAAACTGCGAGGGGGGGAGAAAGATGCCCGCCTCCAGCATACGGATCCAGAACCGCTGGAACGAGAGGGTGTCGCATTCCTTCACCTCACAGTAGTTGCGCGGCGGTGTATTCCGGAAGAAATACTTGAACATCGAACCGAGCCGTACAAATGAGCCCTTGCCTCTATCTGAGAGGTTTTCTTCAATCGTACGCGTTTTTTCCTCAAGCTTATTGTACACATGCCTGTGATCGTGTAGCCAGCGCACCGTGGCAATGCCGGCAGCAAGTGAGAGGGGGTTTCCCGAAAACGTCCCTGCCTGATACACAGGCCCTGCCGGTGCCACCAGATCCATGATTTCTCTCCTGCCAAGGAACGCACCGATGGGGAGTCCGCCTCCGATAATTTTACCCAGCGTTGTCAGATCCGGCTTCACTCCGTACTTCACCTGTGCCCCGCCGATCCCCAGCCGGTAACCGGTGATCACTTCATCAAAGATAAGCAGCACATCGTACGATTGGGTGATCGAACGGATTTCCTGCAGATAGTTTTTTTCCGGGAGGACGGGGCCGATATTGCCGAGCACCGGCTCGATAATCATAGCGGCAACATCGGAATTTTTTGAGAGCAGGGATTCGAGCACCTCCGGGTCATTATATGGGATCTGCCGCGTATGCGCAACTACATCCGCAAGCACCCCGGCGGAATCCGGAATGCCAAGTGTCGTTGCACCGGAGCCGGCTTTTACGAGAACCGCATCATGGGCACCGTGAAACCCCCCCTCGATCTTTACGATATCCCTCTTTTGAGTGAACCCCCGGGCGAGCCGGATCGCCGCCATTGTTGATTCCGAACCGCTTGAAACGAACCGGACCATGCCCATGCCTGGATGGTCAGCAGTGATTATGTTGGCAAATTCGGGTTCAATGGGAACCGGGGTCCCGTAGAGCCATCCGCTCTCGAGTTGTGCCTTAATTGCCTTTTTTATTGCCGGGTGGGTGTGACCGAGGATAAGAGGCCCATATGCCAGGCAGCAGTCAATCAGATCATATCCATCAACAGTAAAAAGGTGCGAACCGTTTGCATATGAGGTGTAAAAAGGGTAGGGTTCAATTGCACGAACCGGGCTGCTGACACCCCCGGGCATCAGCTGCCGCGCGTTCGCAAACAGCTCACTGCTTTTCATCCATCCACCTCGCAACGTCCGGTGCGAAATAGGAGATGATCAGGTCGGCACCTGCCCGTTTGATTGAGATGAGGCTCTCTGTCACCGCTTCCCTCTCTTTAATCCAGCCCCGCTGCGCCGCGGCCTTGATCATCGCGTATTCTCCGCTGACCTGGTACCCGGCTACCGGCAGCCCGAGTGTTGCGATCTCTGCGAGGATGTCAAGGTAAAACCCCGCCGGTTTGACCATCAGGATATCGGCACCTTCCCCGGCATCGAGCTGGGACTCTAAAAAAGCCTCTCTTGCATTTGCCGGATTTATCTGGTAGGTTGAACGGTCACCAAAAGCGTACCCGGATTCCGCTGCTTCGCGGAAAGGACCATAGAAAGCGGAGTCAAACTTGGTTGAGTACGACATAATCAGCACCTCTTCAAGCCCCTCATCATCGAGCACAGACCGGATTGAACCGACCATTCCGTCAAGCATGCATGAGGGGGCAACGACATCAGCTCCCGCGAGTGCATGGCTGACTGCTATACGATTCATCAGCTCAAGAGAGGGATCATTCAGCAGATCAGTACCGTAGCGCGTCTTTCCCACGATACCGCAGTGCCCGTGATCGGTATATTCGCAGGCACAGACATCGGTGATAACCGCCATCTCGGGAACGACGCTTTTAATCGTACGCACAGCTCCCTGCACAACCCCATTGGTTTCAAAGGCTCCGGACGCAGAAGCATCCTTTTTCCTCGGGATGCCCAACAGGAGAACAGCCCGAAGACCGCAATCCCAGAGATCCTCTGCAAGTGTCCCTATTTGGTTAAGAGGATACCGCACCTGCCCGGGCATCGATGCAATTGCCCGTGTTCTCGAAAGGTTTTCGTCAACAAAAAGTGGGACAACCAAATCGGTCTTTGCAAGCTGGATCTGTTGCAGCATTGGTCGGATCGTGCGTGACCTTGACCTTCTCATCCGGCGCGCGGGAAACACACTCAGTCACCAGCCCAAAAAGAATTCATTCTGTTAGCATTTGAGGAGCAATGCTATTTATTGTTTACAATGTGTGACGGGATTTTTTCGTCGGAACAGGCGTTTTTGAGCTGATATGCCAGCTGCAGTGCACCGGTGATCAAATTGGAGAGGTCTTCCTGCGTGTAGGGGTTCTGATCAATAAGTCCCCAGTCCTTGGTCGTGTCCTCATCGTTCTCCCCCACCCAAGACGCAATTGCATCCTCGGGAATATGGAACCCGAGCCATGACAAGAAATTGAGAAGGTTGCCGGCGACGTGCTGGACACCATCCACATGTCCGATGATAATCAGCCCCGCGACCTTGTTCTTGATCATCTCTACACCGTACCATGCGTACTGGTTCTCGATGGCATTCATCCGCTCCACAAACTTCTGCACCAGCGCCGAGTGGTTGTTCCAGCGGATGGGAGTGGCTAGGATCAGGATGTCGCTTTCGAGGATCGCATCGTAGACGACCTGCATCTGGTCATCATCATATTTCAGGGAACTCTGACAGGGATAGGTACAGTATGCAGGATTTTCCGAGTAGTTACCCTCACAGTCATGAATGATGAGATCTTTTAACCGGATGAAGTCCGTCCTGCACCCGAATTCCCTGTATTTATCAAGCGCACGCAGGAGAAGCCGTTCCGATTTGCTCATGCCAGGCTGCTGCCGGCTCGAACCCGAAATCCCGACGACTTTTATGGTTTTGCATTGCTCTTTTGAAAGTGGTAGAATAACATGTATTCCAAATTTCCTTCCGATCATTGGTGCAGGCATGCATTAAAATATGCCTTATTTTGGATTATGTACTTATTCCAGAACAAAGGGTGGAAGCATGGATACGTTTGAAGAATTCAGTCAGAAACTGGCATCGATGGAAGCAAAGGGACGGGGCAGAATGATCGCTGAGCAAAAAGATCACTGTGTATGCAGCGGCTGCCCGACCTATAATGAGTGTATGCGTGAGAAAAGCGAACTGTGCTATTGCATCCTTGGTCGCAGCCCAACATGCGCATTTGAAAAGAAAGGGTGTATATGCCCGATATGCCCGCTGAAAATGACACTGGGGCTTTCCAGATCCTATTATTGTATTAAAGGTTCAGAACAAGAGCAAAGAGTGCACACCCACTTAAAAAAAGATACCTGACCTCTGAGGCGGCGGATCACATTTCTGCAGGCATATAACGGATTATGGAGGCACTAGGCATTCATGCTTTTTTATTTCTCACGGAACTGTCGCAGGGTAACCGTTCACCCTGCGTGATCGCCTTTAGGAGTGCCTCTGCCGCTCTCAGGTCCCCCGCTTCGGCACTAGCGCGTATGGCAAACGTGGCATCAGTCAGTAGTTTTTTTGAAAGCACATGGGTAAGGTCATCGATGACCTCGGCAGTCTTTTCATCGGCGCTTCCCAGCCGTGCAACCGCTTTATCCCGTTCCCGGGTCCGGACCGCCTTTGCCCACGTATGCAGCGCCGCAAGGATATCATCCGCGGTTTTACGGTTCAGCTGACGGATGAAGACAACAAGTTCTTCTTCTATGAACTGCCGAGCCCGTTCAGCTTCTGCTTTCCGGTTGGTCATCGTCTGCTCATTGATTATGCGCAGGTTGTCAATGTTAAAAAGCCGCACGCCGTCAATTTTTTCTGCCCCCTCTTCGACATCACGGGGCTGGGCGATATCGATGATGATGAGATGGCGCGGGTGCCCTTCCAGCGGCCAGCAGCGTGCCTTCATTGCTTCTTTTAATTCGTTGCAATGGATAATCGGGTGGGGCGCGGAGGTGCAGGAGATGACGACATCTGAAAGCGTGATATAATGGTACAATTCAGAAAGCCGTACTGCCTTGCCGCCAATCTTTTCGGCAAGCACTTTTGCCCTTAAAAATGTACGGTTCGCCACGTATATTGCAGTCAGGTTTTTTGCCGCCAGCGCCTGTGCAACAAGGAGCCCCATTTCGCCACTGCCAATCACGAGGATATGTCTGCCTTCAAGACTTCCAAGCTGCGACTCGGCAAGGAGCACCGCTGCCGATCCGACTGACACCGCCCCGCGGTTGATCTCGGTGCGCTTCCGGACTTCGATTCCCACATGCACTGCTTTATTGATACAGAGTTCAAGAAAACTGCTGCACGTCTTTGCCACCTGAGCGTCCGCAACCGATTTTTTTAGCTGCCCGATAATCTGGTCCTCGCCAACAATCATCGAGTCCACCCCTGACGCAAGCAACAGGAGGTGGCGAAGTGCTTCGATACCTTCCTTGACAAAAAACCCGTACCGGTCCTGTTCTTCGAGAAAATCAGAGAGCGCGGCTGCATCGCCCTGCACAATCACTTCCACCCGGTTGCAGGTCTGGAGGAGCACCACACCCTTGAACCGCTCCGCGGCACGTGAGAGGAAACTGCCCTCATCGGGAAACCGGAACACCTCGAGTGCAGTTGCATTGGCCGTATGGTGGGTGATGCCGGCGATTGCGATCTGAACCGAGCCCGTCTCACTCATGCAGATACCTCCGTTTCACGATCCCTTCCGCCTCCTTTCGTGAACGTGAAAGTGCTTCCCAGACACCCGGATCATGCAACACTTCCCAAAGTATTTGCCTGCGCTTCTTTTGCGATGGTTCGACAGATTTCAGTTGTTGCCGCAGGCGTTCCTGCAGGGCAATCATCTTATCCATGCCTGAGAACTTTGTCCCAAGGTGTTCTCTGATAAACCGGGATACAGCAGGGCTTTTCCCACCTGTGCTCACAGCGATCGTGTAATACTTCCCGCATAGAATTGACGGAATGATGAGGTCCCCCCGTTCACCGTCAGCGTTATTGAACAATATCCCCAAGCGCTGGCAGATTATTCCAATCCGGTTATTCTGTTTACGATCAGAGAGCGCGGCAATCCCAATGAATGACTCCTGTAATAGATCCTCGAGATCCGTGTCGGATGCACGTGCCACGTCCATTTCCGTCCGTTTAACGGGGAGTGCGGTTACCCTTTTTGAGAAGGACCGGCTGACCACCCGTACGTCTGCTTTGTGTGCAAAATATGCTGCTTTGCGGGCAGCAACCACCCCTCCTCCAAAGATCACAATGCGTTTTGTATTCAGATCAACAAAGAGAGGAATCATCTGTTCTTAGATTCGCAATTGCGTTACATTAAGGTGTTGGATTATCCACCTGAGATAAGCAATCAAAAAAACCATCACCCTGATCCGGAGAAATTAAGTCATCTATTTCCCCTTTTAGTTCAGACAATTCGCTCATTGTTTTCGGATTACGATATACTTTTATTCTTTGAATGCCCACCATTGGAAACGCGAAGCAAACCGTGCGCCGATAGTGTAGTGGTTATCACTAGGCGTTGCCAACGCCTAGACCCGGGTTCGAGTCCCGGTCGGCGCATTGTAAAAATTTTTCCTTTTTTTGAGAGTGTCCTCAAAAAAAAGGATGTACATTGTAAAATTCAGGAAATTTAAAAAAAAGAAGGACAGATTTTTTCACTTCTTCTTTGCTGCCTTCTTTGCGGCTGGTTTCTTGGCTGCGGCCTTCTTTGCCGCAGGTTTCTTTGCTGCTGCCATTACGAATCCACCTCCTGCCACATTTCGTTATTTAACTGATTAATTTAATTATTTAAAATATTTGTGGTAAATTTATCGTATGAGTGCAATTCCGGTTCGTTTTATTGATACATTTCCCTGATTTTCCCCATTTAAAAAAGAGGTGAGTCCGGTCTACCGGGTCATAATGATAAATAATTTATGTTGTATCCACAAACGAAAGAGTATATGAAAAAGCCTTTTATTATCGGCGTTGCCGGAGGGATTTTTGGGCTGGTTGCAGCATTCTATATCATTGTTACCGCAACAACAAATGAATTTACGCTATCAGGAGTTCAGGCTGCACTCTTTTCGAGTATGGGGCTGATGGGAGCCGCAATTTCATCAGGCGAAACGAAGTTTGCGGGCTGGATGCTGATATCCTCATCAGTCTGGATTCTTATCACCGCTCCCCTTGCCGGCACACTCTCCGTCATATATCTCTATGCCCCGTCCATTATCTGCCTTGGTGCTGCTGGTGTCATTGCCCTTCTTGAACGGGAACCGGAAAATCAAACCCTTTGATGCATACTATTTGAAACAACAGCATTTTTTTTATTCAATTTATGGTGGATTCTGCAGGGAGAACTGCTTAAAACATGCAATCCCCGGCGTTTTTTATCCTCCCAATGCATATGAATGAAGCAATGGGTCCATCCTATCTTGGCAGGATCTTGCTGCACTGGTGTGAAAAGTGCCATGTCCCTGTTCTTGCAGAACGGTGCAATTGTGGTACTGCCACCAGAGCAGTGCCAGTGACACCCTCGGGGGATGCCAGACGCGCATTCAAGGAAGATATTGAATCCATCAATACAATCTACATGAATCATTTTGGTGCCCCGCTCATTCCTTCGGGGCATATTGCTCTCCTGAACAAAATTCCAGGTAGAGATCGGATGGAAGAGGTTGTTGTAGGGGTAGGGATTTCAGGTTCGATCCGGTATATCCCAGAAGAGCAAAGGTGGGAACCCTACCCACGCCCGGAAGCGATTGCGCAGCTCACCCCAAAAAAAACGCTTTGTGATGGTCGATAAGGGGGTTGTCGCGCCAGTCCGTGACACGGGGGCACGTGTACTTGCACCGGGGCTGGTTTATATTGATGATGCAGTACATTGCGGTGATGAGGTATTCATCCTTTCAAAAGACGGAACGTGTGTCGGTGCCCGGAGATCCCGAGTCGATGCGGTAACTGCACGCACCATGAAACGCGGTGGTATCATCAGGACGCGCAGGAATGTGCCCTCATCTACAATCCCGGGGCGCGCAACATGGGGAGATGCTGTCAGGGCAAACGAGGATGTACTGAACCGGGCAGAATCTGCTGCAGTCAAATTCGTACAGGAAGTTGCAGGACCCACAACCCTGCCAAAGAATGTCTCGTACTCAGATGGCAAAGACAGTCTTGCCACGCTCCTTGTGGTTTTCAAGGCAGTCGGCACAACCCCCCTGCTCTTTGCAGATACCGGAATGGAATTTCCTGAAACCTGTGCCAATGTCGACGCGGTTTCCCAGCACTATAATGCGGAAGTGGTGAGAACCTCCACTCAGAACCAGTTCTGGGAAATGGTTGAACACGACGGTCCTCCTGCGGTTAATGCCCGCTGGTGTTGTAAAACCGGCAAACTCGATCCGGACCAGCACCTGATCCTTTCGCGCCGGGGGGAATGCCTTTCGTTTATCGGTCAGCGCAGGTATGAGTCCATAAGCCGGGCAAAGCGCAAACGAATCTGGAAAAATCCCAATGTCCGGGCGCAGCTCTGTGCTGCACCGATTCACAACTGGACGGCGTTGCATGTGTGGCTGTACCTGATGAGGAAACTGGCCCCCAACAACACTTTGTATGAACACCGGCTTGACAGGATCGGTTGTTTCATGTGCCCTTCCAGCGATATGGCATTGATCCGGATGATTGAGAAAGACTACCCGTCTCTCTGGAGAGGGTGGTGCCAGCACCCGGAAGTGTGGCAGGAATCCCATGGCCTCCAAAAGGAGTGGGTATGGGAGGGGCACTGGAGACACTTGGAAGTTCGAAAAAATGAAGAAAATCAAAATTGTTGACTACGGCCTTGGTAACCTCCGCAGTGTCATCAGGGGATTGGAGAACGCAGGTGCGACGGCGGTTATCACCGCAGATGCCGATGAGGTTGCCTCTGCAGAAGCGATTGTGCTGCCCGGGGTCGGAGCTTTTCATGAAGGGATGGATCAGCTGGGACCGTTAAAAACAACGGTTGTGAATGCAGCAAAGGGAATTCCGTTGCTGGGGATCTGCCTTGGAATGCAGATGCTCATGGACCTGAGCGAGGAGCATGGTATGCACCAAGGGCTCGGTTTAATCCCGGGTCATGTCAAAAAATTTCCATCGGTTTCTGGCATGAAAGTGCCCCATATGGGCTGGAATTCCATCTGTCTTGAGAGCCCTGACCACCCTCTCTTTGAGGGTTTTGCTATGGAAGAATACGTATATTTCGTGCACTCGTATTATGCTGATACCACGTCTGACTATACTCTCACATCCACATCGTACAGCTGCCCATTTGCCTCCACGGTCTGGAACAATAATGCGTACGGGGTTCAGTTCCATCCAGAAAAAAGCGGTGCGGTGGGTCTGAGACTGCTGAAAAATTTTATTGATATGATTTAGTGTTTTTTCACGAATCAGAACGATTGCATAAATTTCCATGGTTTTTCCCGATTCAATCGTCGGTTTGGGATCCATAACAATTGATCATATTTAAATCAACGATTAGGGGCAGAAGCAACCTGATGGTTCTCTCAATAACTCATGGGATCTGGCCCCCGTTTTCACCCACTAACATTTTTTACTTACATGTCGCTTATTATTATTACTATGAAATCATCCGTCTGGCTGGTTATATTCTGCCTTTTATTGATTGCGCCGGTTTCGGCCTACCAACTATTAATGGAGACTCCTGCTGAGATCAATGTAGGGCAGACACTCAAAGTAATCGGAAACAGCACTCTTCCGGCTGGTACCAGTTTTGACCTTGTAATGTACTATGCCCAGTATACCGCAACCGAGATTGAACGAAGAACAGTCACACTCCAGGATTATAATAACAAGACATTTTTAATACCCTTCTCAACCCGCGGTCTGAAAAGCGGTTTGTACCGAATTGAGGTGCAATCCGATTCCAGGATCGAGGAACGACTGAGTTCTGACTCGGTCATCCAGAAACTGGTCAAGGTAGTGGACCGTTCCGGTGAAATTACCATCACCTCGGCCATGACTCAGGATATCAAAGGTGCCCTGATGATCGAAGGCTCGATAGCAAAATTGGGCAATGATGGTGTCAAACTTGAGGTCAGGGGACCTGAAGGGCCAGTCTTTGGACCGACATGGATTGAGACAAAAAAGGAGATGAAACAGGGTGCAGGGGAATATACAAAAACGATCAATGTGAACGTGCCGGGTGATTATGATGTTCATTTCACCGATGCAAAAGGATATATTGGCGTTGTGACATTCCATGTTACTGCCCCGACCCCAAATCCTACTCCTGCACAGACACCCCCCCCGACTCAGATCACAACGCGGGTTCCAACAACATCTGTTCCCACACCAACCCCTACCCCGACAAAATCGCCACTCTCTCCGGCACACCTCCTGCTCTCACTCTCCATTATCGGGGGGGTCATAATCCTGTCAAAGAAAAAGAAAAAGGATTAATCCCACTTTTCTTCCATTAAAATAATATTTCATTATAGTTTTTTCCAGAGATACACTTCATAGCAGACCAGGCACAGGATGACCAGTGCACCTCCAAAAAAGAATGCAACGGCCGGGTCGAGCACATGGGAAGGGGGGGATGTCATCAGATCTGATGCCACTTTTGCATAGGCAATTCCGGCTTCCTGGGATGGCGTACGCAGTGCGGCATTTAACCCTTCCGCAAGACCACCCGAGATTCCGATGAACGGTGAAAGAATGGCAAGCACCAGTGTAACAAACGCCACAATGCCAAAGAGAGACGTGTATTTTAAGAGCATCGTACGGATATTCGACTGCCTCGGTGCGACAATGAGGAGCTGGTTGGTCAGGGAATAGACCTTCACCTCCCTCCCTTTGACACTGTATTTTGTGGCGGAAACATTAATGAGTCCTGCATCGAGCAGGTTGTCGATATGGTATTTTGCAGTGTTCATTGGTAGGGAGAGGTGTTCGGAGATCTCAGTCGACGTTTTCTGCCCCTCTCCTATGAAACGCAGGATATCACAGGCAGTCCGGCTTGCCATCGCCTTTGCGATTTTCTGTGCCTTTTCCCCGCCCGGCTCCAGAACTATGACCTGTTCAGCCATGAAGTGCCGCTATGATCCGTTCGCGCCCGACTTTTAAAGCAAGGTCGAGTTGTGCGATATTCGACCCGCCACCCTGCGCAAGTGAAGGTTTTCCCCCGCCTTTTCCACCAAGAAGTTCGCATACCTGCCCGATAATTTCTCCCGCATTCACGCGGGGGTCGCCCGAGCCCAGAACAACCCGCGCGCTGTCACCGCCTCCGGCCAGCAGGGCAACACCTCCCTTTGCCGATATGGCACCAGCGAGCGCGGCGAGTTCACGTGAAGGCAAGTCCAGACGTTTGACCATGACAGAGACACCCCCGATAGATTCGGCAACCATGCTCTGCATCTCAAGCTCCACAATCTTCTGGCTCAAACGTTCGATATCCTTCTTCTGGTCTTTCCACTCGGAAAAAAACCGCGTGACCGTTGCTGGGAGGTTCTCCTGCTGGACAGAGAGCACGTCGGATGACGCCCTGACAATCTCATCAAGATGCTGCATGTAGTAGAGTGCCGCAATGCCTGCAGTAAATTCGATCCGCTCGATTCCATCCTGAATATGCTCGACGCGGATGATCTTGATGACCCCGACCTCACCGGTGTTCCGGCAGTGGGTTCCGGCACAGGCCTCAATATCACCCGCGACTTTCACCACACGGATCTCCCGGCCGGGTGGCACACCACCCTGATAGAGGATAAAACCATACTTCTGCTCCGCACGGGTCCGATCCTCAATGGCAATGTCGACCGGCTGGCTGGCCATGATCATCCTGTTCGCCGCGATCTCAATGCGCCTGAGCTCATCAGGAGTAATGTGCTTGAAGTGACGGACGTCGAGCCTCGAACTCTCATGCCCCTTCTGTGCACCTGCCTGATGGATATGGGCGCCAAGCACTTCCTTTGCCGCATGGAGCAGGATGTGCGTCGCGGTGTGGTGACGCATCAGCGACCAGCGCCTTTCCTCATCCACCATTCCCTTGACCCGGTCACCACGTTTCAGGATCCCGCCGCTGATGTGGTGAAGCACGACCTCGCCGATCTTCACAACACCATCAACCCGTACCATGCTATCAGCGGATACGAGTGTTCCGGTGTCTGAAGGCTGCCCACCTCCCTCCGGGAAGAAGAGTGTCTGGTCCATGACTGAATGCCCATCAAAGAAATCAATAACAACCGCTTCAAACTCGAAATCCGCGGGTTGTTCGTAATAGAGTTTTTTTGTTGGCGGGAGCCCCTGAACCCGTTCCAGGTATTTGGCAAAGACATCTCCTGAACCTTCCGTTCTGGATTCGGAATGCATATCGGCAATCTGTGAGTAGAAATTATCCGGCAGATCGACAACAGCACCCTCCTTTGTCGCGATATCCCTGATCATTTCAGGAGGAATGCCATGGGAGTCATACATGGTGATGATCTCACTCGTCGGGACACGCTGGCTCTTTGCCTTATATGACTTGGCAATCTTCTCGACGATCCGTGTGCCGCGTTCGAGCGTTGAACCATATTTTTCAACTTCGCGGTCGACGATCTCGCGGACAACCATGGTATCCTGTTCAAAGGATTTTACACCGACAATAACCATCTGCTGTTCGATCAGGTCGGCGAGAGGATCGTTGATCTTCAGCTCATTCATCATCCGCAGTGTCCGACGGAGGACAAGTCGTGCAAGGTAACCCTCGCGCACATTAGAGGGGACAATACAGTCGCCCAGCATGTATGCAAGGCAGCGTGCGTGATCGACGATAGCATACACCTTTTCTATCGGTGTGATCATCCGGTCGAGTTTATCAATCGGTACGTCGATTGCAGTCGCCACCTTTTTTCTCAGCTGATAGAGATTGGAACCGGAGATGTCCATAAGCCCTGCGAATTTCGCGTTCAGCGCAAGAATCTTTGTGAACTCCTTGTTTTCCAGCATATGGGAAAGGCCGGCAGAACTCATTACGCGACTGACCATCTCGGGAAAGACAGCATCGTATATCGTTGGTGAACCCTTCGACGCCCAGACAAACCTTTCGAGCCCGTATCCGGTATCGACGATGCGCGTCTTCATGGGATAATAGGTCTGCCCGTTCAGATCGATGCCGGGCTGGCCGGTCTTCTGTTTGCCGAGGCTCATAAAGACGAGTGTGGCAACTTCCAGACCCCCAATAAGGACTTCAAGACTCGGACCTGCATTACCTCCGCCAATCCACGGGTGTTCCTTGTAGGTGACCCGGTTGAGGTCGGCACCGATAGACTGCAGGAACTGGTCGCAGAGCTCGACGGTCCGGTCCTTCCAGTAGATCTCCTCCGTCGGGGAATTGAAGGCGTGGTGTGCCATCATCTCAAACATGGTAAGGTGCCGTCCTGATCTCCCGACAGAATCGAGGTCGTTTAAGCGGATGCAGGGTTGGGAGATTGTCAGCGGGTTTGCTGGCGGGGGGACAACTCCGGCGGTGACGAATGGCTGAAAATCAGCAATCGATGCAATGGTCAGATAGATGTCATCACGCCACCGAGCAACTACCGGATACCGCCCGATGCGGGTGTGCCCATTCCTCTCAAAAAATGACAGGTACGCTTCACGCATCCCGTCAAGGGTATTGCATTTAAAAACAGGGTTCCCGATAAAATTATAGGGTTCACAGGGTGCATCACCACAGATCTCGCGGCCAGGGTCCCGTGTCCAGAATGCAGAACCACAACTTTTGCACACGTTCCGTGCCAATCCCTGTGTTTTAAAATAATCGAGCTGATATTCGCCTTCAAGCATGAAAAACCACGTGCTGTTTCAATAATTGATTTCAGAGAGTAATTATTGTATTGTTTTTAAAAATATCAATTGTGTTGGCATAGAAAAATGGGGGGGTGGGAAAATTGGTTGTGATATTCCAATGCAAAGAAAGGGCGGATTATCATGAATACAGGAAAAATTATTAAAAAATTTTGGAATATTTCGAACGATTCGGAAGGGGTATGCCCCGCACACGTGTGACAGACATGAATATAGTGCATCAGGATATCTCTGATATGGGATAAAGGAGCACGAAAAGACTTTCTAGGGGAAAATCTTAGACGGCAGTGCCTGTCCTCTCCCGCAATATTTCCAACACGGTGATAGAGATCCGTTATCCGAATTCCGGATTCAATTTTCCCTCACCAACAAACAATGAGCATCTAGGGTTTCCATCGATCCTGGTACCATGTGTCGACGTTCTCAAAAGAACCCATAGCATGAGCAAGCCGTACTGCAAGCAGGTGCCAGCACTCCCTCCCCCGGAAAAGAAAATCACCGCACGTACAGAAATCCTCATCAATAATATATTCTGATGTCGCACCCGCAACCACAAAAAAATCAAGATATTTTTTCACACGCTTCTCATCGATAGCGGCGAGTGCTTTTATCCCCCGTTGGCCAAATATTTTCCGGATTTCCTCACGGATTGCAGGATCGAGCTCTTTTTTTTTTGAGATGAGATCAAAAATGTCATTCATGGGAGCTGCCTGGTAAGCAGGGGGTCATCGATATATTCCCAGCCCATACGGGCAGCGAGTTCCCGCATTGCAGGCGCTTCTAGCGCGTAATGGGTTGCCTCGATACAGGCAAGCGGCGCTGCCCTCGCAACTGCGTGTTTCATTTCGGCGGAGAGGAAAGCATCGGCACCACGATCCGCTGCTTCCTGCAGGAGGACAAGTTCAAACCCGCTGCCCGCAACGACGGCAAGTATGTTTACCTTATTATCAATCTCCCCCCAGACCCGGACACCACCCCCAAGGCGCCGGGAGATATCAGAAAGTGAGATACTGCACCTTCCGATCCTCCCCAGAGACAGACTAGAGACATTGGTAAGGGAGAGAAGGCGTGCAAGCGCATCATTGACACCATTGTCCGCGCGATCGAAGTTGGTATGCATGACGTAGAGATTCATTTCCTCTGCAAGAATCGCACGTATAATTCCTGCGGTGCGTCCCGTGAGCTGGGTGACCGGGGTCCAAAGCGGTGTGTGGTGTACCACAAGCATATCTGCAGAAACCATGGAGGCCTTTGCGATTACCGCGGGGGTGGAATCCAGGGCACAGCAGACCTTGTTAATTTCAGGCTTCCCTTCCACAATAAGTCCGATCCTTTCCTGGTCGAAATCATCAGCAAGCTGGGGTGGGGCGAGCCGCTCCATCTCTTCAATAAATGCACCAATGTGCATAAAGAGATATGGCAACGCCCGATTTATGACTGTGCCTGTTGGATAATATTACTATTAGTAATAAAGAATAGTATAAATATTCATGAAACGATATTTCAGGGCATGCGCAAGTCTATCGATCAGATCAACCAACGGATTCGCGACGGCAATGCTCATGTTGTTACGGCAGAACAGATGCCCGGTATTGTTGCGGAACTCGGTGAGGAGGGCGCACTGAAGGAAGTCGATGTGGTCACGACCGGCACGTTTGGCGCGATGTGTTCATCTGGAGCTTTCTTAAATTTCGGTCACGCCGAACCCCCCATCCGCATGGAGCGGATCTGGTTGAATGACGTAGAGGCCTACGGAGGACTTGCAGCGGTTGATGCATATATCGGTGCTACCCAGCAATCGACCACGCGAGAGGAACAGTACGGTGGTGCCCATGTGATCGAGGACCTGGTCTCAGGTAAAGCGGTGGAATTGAGAGCGATATCCCGCGGTACAGACTGCTACCCGAGGCGCACAATCACCACCGAACTTTTACTGGAGAACCTTAACCAGGCAACCATGTGCAACCCCAGAAATGCATATCAGCGGTATAATGCAGCGGTCAATACAACAGACCGGACCCTCCATACCTACATGGGCACCCTCCTCCCCAGCTGCGGCAATATCACGTATTCCGGTGCGGGTCTCCTCAACCCGGTAACAAACGATCCGAAGCTCCGGTTCATTGGCAGCGGCGTGCCAATCTTCCTGTGCGGTTCACAGGGCATGGTTATCGGGGAAGGGACCCAGCACTCTCCGGCGGGGGGATTCGGGACGCTGATGGTGACCGGAGACTTAAAACAGATGTCACAGGACTTCTTACGGGCAGCGACCATGACAGGATATGGCGTCACGCTTTACGTGGGATTAGGGGTGCCGTTGCCGGTGATCGATACTGAAGTAGTGCGCGCAACCGCGGTGAGGGATGAAGATATAACGGTTGACCTGATCGATTACGGTGTCCCGAGCAGGAACCGTCCCGCATTAAAAAAAGTCACATATGCCGAATTGCGCAGCGGCGTCGTCAATCTGAATGGTGATGAGGTGAGAACCTCCTCACTCTCCAGTTTCCGCCGGGCACGACTGGTGGCAGAGACCCTTAAGAACTGGATCGAGAGGGGTAGTATGGAACTCTGCATTCCAACACGGCCAATCGATCCAAAAAAACAGGTGCGTCCGATGCACGAGACGGTCAAAGGACCGCGGGTGCTGGACATCATGGACCGCAATGTTGTGAGCATCGGGGAGAACGAGGAGATAAAGACCGCTGCGCAGAAACTGCTTAAAGGTGAGACCAATCACCTCCCGGTTATCAACACCAAAGGCAGACTGGTTGGCATTGTCACAACGTTTGATATTTCCAAAGCGGTGGCAAATCCGCAAAAAGCAAGTCTTGTGCGCGATATCATGAAAAAGAAGGTGGTTACAACAACATCCGATGAAGCGGTGGATATCGCGGTGCGCAAATTGGAGCAGTACAACATCAGCGCGCTGCCGGTGGTGGATGCACAGAACCATGTGGTTGCGATGCTCACGGCAATGGATCTTGGCAAGCTCTTCGGCGGGAGGTGGCTCAAATGAAACTGCTGGTGAACTTTTCACGGGGTAAAGGAAGGAAGCCCATCATCGCCCAGGTTGTGCGCGATACCGGTGTCCTCATCAACGTCGAACGTGCCGTGATCGACTCTTCCGAAGGGGAGGCACTTATCGATGTCCCCGATGATGCATGCCGGCTGGTCCGCGACAGGATGGCCGACCTCGGTGCAACCGTCAGGATCCTTGAGCATGGCGTTTCCTTGGACGAGAGCGAGTGCGTGGACTGCGGCGCCTGTATCAGCATCTGCCCCCGCGAGGTTTTCTCGTTCGATACTGACTTCAGGCTGCATGTTGTGGAGGAGCGCTGTATCCTGTGCGGCAAGTGCATGGAGGCATGCCCGCACCATGCCCTCACCCTTCCGGTATGATCCGAGAGCGTTTCTTTTTCCGCGAAACAATCGCCACAATCCTTGCGCAGGAACCCGCACATGTTGCGGCTGCAAAGAACGGCATGCTTGCAGCACGTCAGGTGCTGGAGCGTTACATCGCACGGGACCCGTTTTTCTTAGCCACCCTCGAACCCTATGAACCTGATTCAGATGAACCACTGATTGCGAGAATGGTTCGTGCGGGAAAAAAG
The DNA here is from genome assembly GCA_903900025.1 of uncultured Methanomicrobiales archaeon. Classification (GTDB taxonomy): domain Archaea; phylum Halobacteriota; class Methanomicrobia; order Methanomicrobiales; family Methanospirillaceae; genus MVRE01. The sequence goes on from CAIULN010000020.1 coordinate 70,616, forward strand.
GCAGATGTCGGACCGATGGCGGCGGTTGCGGGGGCGATTGCATGGGCGGGTGTAGATGAGATGGTGGAGCACGGCGCCGCGTTCGGTGTCATCGATAATGGAGGCGATATCGCCCTGATCAGCGACCATAACGTCAGGGTTGGCGTGCATGCAGGGACCGCACCGATCTCGAACAGGGTGGCCTTTGTTGTACCTCCCCAGGACCGGGTACTGGGCATATGCACCTCATCCGCAACGGTTGGTCCTTCAGTCTCATTCGGTGTTGCCGATGCGGTAACCGTCTTTTCGCATGATGTGGCTCTTGCTGATGCATGGGCGACATCAGTCTGCAACCAGATCAGGGAACAGGACATTTCAGTGTTGTCAAGGCTTGATCCATCAGAGGTGATCGGGGTATATGCAGTGATCGGGGCCCATACCGAACGTTGGGGTACCCTGCCTGCGCTGGCACCGGCAGTGGTTGATGAGCACCTGATCAGCGCCGGTGATCGGCTATAGGAGGGATTCAATATACATGAGTCCGTCCTTGTAGGCATCTTCCCCGAGGAATGTGGCGACCGCGTGTTCACCGTCGCTGACAACTATCACGGGCCTGTAATCGACAATTGCAAATATGATCTCAAGGAGCTCGGTTTCGTCAACAAGCAGGCCATCAAGAAGGGCTGATGCCGGTGAAAGCATCAGCCGTTCCATCGGGAAGTCCCCGGGTGTATCTTTGAAAAAATAATAAAAGACCTGAAAGGCATTGAGCAGATCTGACACCAGCAGGTCATCACGCACAGGACCAGAGAGCCCGTCCAGCCTTGTTGATAGCAGGGCAACATCCTCTCCACACTCATCGAGAATCTGATCGGCAATTTCAGCCAGTTCATAATAAGGTGCGGGTTGTGCGGGCGATTCCATCCTATTCCCGTTGATCCGATACATAAAAAAATCCTTTTGCTGATATAACCGACCATATAAAAAGATATATTCACGCCTGCGGGGAATGATTACCAGTGAAAGACGAGAACATTGACTGGCTTGTCTACCATCTCCTCATACCGCAGGAGGCGGCATCACCGGAGGATCTTGCAACCAGAAGTGATCTTGACCTCATAACGGTGACAAGATCACTTCAGCGCCTTGAAAAATATTTATTGATCGAAATGATTGACGGCAGGGCAAGAGTGCTTTCCTTTGCCAAGTCATTGATCCGCAGTCAGGTCAGGTATGAAGCAGACTTCCCGTATACGATTGAAAACGGAGTTATCACGCCAAAAAAGAAAGACTGACCCCCCATGGTACGTATTGTAATTCTCAGGATCGGTCACCGTCCTGAACGCGACCAGCGGGTGACCACTCATGTCGGACTTGCGGCGCGGGCCCTGGGTGCGGAGGGGATGTACCTTGCCGAGGCTGATAATGGGGTTGTGCAAAGCATCACCGATGTCGTGACCCGCTGGGGAGGAACGTTCTTCTGTAAGGACAATATGAAGTGGCGACGGTGCATCAATGACTGGAAAGAGGGGGGCGGCACGGTTGTGCACCTGACGATGTACGGCCTGAACCTTCCCGAGGTGATCGATGAGATCAGGGGCAAAGACAACGTCCTTGTCATTGTTGGAGCGGAGAAAGTGCCCGGAGAGATTTTCGGACTTGCAGATTACAACATCGCGGTTACCAGCCAACCCCATTCGGAAATTTCAAGCCTTGCTGTCTTTCTCGATCACCTGTTTTCAGGAACGGAACTGGCCGGACGATATGCTGACGCGAAAATCCGGATCATTCCGTCAAAAGCGGGAAAAAAAACGGAGGAGGTATGAAGGGGCGTGTGCTGGTCGCTGGGTTTACCACGCGGCATGTTGCGCAGTCAGCATTCCGCGCCGGATATCAGGTATATGCAGTCGATCATTTCTGTGATCAGGACCTGACCTGGTACACAGAAGACCGCATACGTTTTAATGAACTCGAAGACCTCCCTTCTGCAATCGAGGATATATGCCGCCAGTACCGGTTTGACCTTGTTGTGATGACCAGCGGCGCAGAAGATCTCGCAACAGGCCTTCCTGTTTGCGGTACTTCAAAAGAAAAGGTGATCCGGTTTCTCGATAAACTGGATATGCAGCATTTTTTTGAGGAGTTGGGAGTTCCTGTTGCCGGACTTGCAGAGGAGGGCGAGTATCCCGCAATGATCAAACCCCGCCGTGGTGCCGGAGGATGGCGCAATGCCATCATAAACAGTGCAGGGGAGACTGAAACATGGAGAGAACGGTATCCGGGCGTCAGGTACCTCAGACAGCGGTTGGTGAACGGTATGCCATCGAGTGTCTGCTGCGTTGCAGATGGTGTCCGTGCCCGGGCGATAGCCACCAACGAACAGTTGCTACGGGGTAAAGGGGAGTCTGCATTCGGGTTCTGTGGATCAGTGACGCCCTGTGATCATCCGCAATCATCCCGCATGATTGCCATCGCAGAGACGATTGCAGCGGCAAGCGGCTGTTCCGGTACAGTCGGCATTGATTTTGTCGCAGGAAAAGAACCCCATGTCATCGAGATAAATCCCCGGTTCCAGGCGACAGTTGATACGGTCGAAATGGCAATGGCGTGCAATATGTTCCGGCTCCATGTGGATGCCTGCAAAGGTATGGTTCCCGACAGGCCGCTCGTTCCCGCAATGTATGCCGCGCGACGTATCCTGTTTGCAGAAAAAGACAAAATTATCCGTACCAATCTCAAACAACTGTCTCCCATAATTGCGGATATTCCATGGCCTGAAACATTTTTTGAAGAAGAGCAGGCCATCACAAGTGTCTATGGCAGGGGTGAGACAAAAGAAGCGGCGCTCACGATACTGGATAAGAATATTACAACGGTTCAACAATATCTACGGTGATGGATTCCGCAAAAGAAGTATTACATGATCCTGCAATACGTGCCTACCTGCACAGGTTGATTGGTGATGAGGGGCTCGACCTCCTGGAACGGTTTCCCGAAGAGGGGGAGCACAGCGATGAAGACCTTGCAGCAAAAACCGGAATAAACTTAAATTCCGTCAGACACTCGCTGTACACCCTATATGAAAAACGGCTGGCGGAATATCATAGGATAAAAAATAATGAGACCGGCTGGCTGACCTATCTCTGGCAACTCCGGATCGACAAGATCTACGATGCGGTCAGGGAAGACCTTGAACTGGTGCTTGACAAACTGGAACACCGTGCGCAATTCGAAGAAGAGAACGATTTTTACATCTGCAAGGAATGCGGTATCATCTATCCCTTTGCCCGTGCACTGGAAGCCGAGTTCAAATGTCCCGAATGTGAGAAAGCGATCACTCACTTTGACAACGAAGCGCTTCTTATTGCCCTCAAACAGCGGGTTAATAATATCAAAGAGTCGCTCGGTCATGCCCAGTCCTCGTAAACACTACGAGACGATGCTGCGGGATGCAGGTTGTGATCCCCGCGTGATCGCACACTGCCACGCAGTGACGGATTACGCCCTTGACCTTGCCGGAAATAATCCCCTCGTCAACCGCGGACTGCTCGAAAAAGGAGCAATGCTCCACGATATCGGGCGCGGCACAACCCATTCCATCTTTCATGCGCAGGCCGGTGCTGACCGATGCCGCGCCCTTGGACTATCTGAACCGGTCGCCAGAATTATTGAATGCCATACGGGTGCCGGGATCAGTGCTGATGAATGCACGCTTCTTGGTCTGTTGCCCCGTGACTGCATCCCCCGCACCATTGAAGAGCGGATTGTCGCCCATGTCGACAATCTGATGAAAGGAACAAGGCCTGTTATTATTGACAAGACAATCGGTTCTGCCATCCACCTGAATAAAAAGGCGAGGCGCCGGATATACCATCTTGCACTCGATGTTGAAAATCTCTGTAAAAACTGAAATTATTTAAAAAAAATTCAGATGATTACCTGTTTTACCTGCGGAAGTGCACGGATCTTTTCAACAATCCCAGGGGGGAGCGGGTCTTCGACAATGATGACCAGTTTGGGCTCTTCAGAGAGGTAAGGGTCGGTGACAAAGATCTGGCGGATAGAGAGACGGTACTCGGAGAGAACCAGTACGGTAGCACCAACAATCCCGCGCTCGGTTGCATTCTTGGGCAGGACCGTGATGACGGAAAAGCCAAGCGCCTCTGCCACATGGCTCAAATCCGGTGTCGCCCGCATATTGACAAAAATCTCGCGGAGCATGGGGCGTTCGAGGATCCGGTGCGCAGTCGAGTCAACAACCCGGCGGTCCGAACCTATTGCCTTGGCAACCGCCGTTGCAGGTACTTCGATGCCATTGCAGCTGATCCTGCCGTCATCCGTGACACCGAATCCATTCTGTAAGAGGAACCTCACGACGCGGCTCTGGGAGGGAGAGTCGGCAAATTCATGGATGATATCTGACCACATACAAAGCACTGGGCATGACGTATATAAATATACATCTATGTTGGTTGATCGGCATTCTGATGGAGATACTGATGAAAACAAATCCGTCGTGAACATAAAAACGGCTTTCTTCGGGAGGTTATTTAATCCATCCATTATGTATCCATTTTTTTAAAGAGACAGTATTCAAAAAAGGATGGTGTTACATAAATTTCTTTAACATAGACAACCTCTTTGTTATAGCACGGGCGAGGGTTGCCAAGCCAGGTCAAAGGCGCTGGCTTGAGGGGCCAGTCGCGCAGGCGTTCGAGGGTTCAAATCCCTTCCCTCGCATTGATTCTGTTTTCAATGGTCACGGTTAGGTGTGAAAATTATACTTTTGTGTTGTTGGAGGGTGTTGGCCAGGTTCATCCCGATTCCGGTAGGCAACGCTTCACCGTTACTCAAACATAGACCCCGGCTCTTTTCGTGCGTCAACCCCCGCTGTCCAGGACACCTGCCCGGCACACAGACATGAGAGGGGATACCCCTCCTGCCAGGGAGAGGAGGAGCCCTCTGAGACAATTGGGAGGTAGTCGCTCTTAGGAAGTGAGCAATGGGTCGGGGGGTCACGCGGGATCATGGTATGACCTCCGCACTCACCTCCCTTTATACAAGGGTGATCCTCCCCATGGCACATGACCCGGATTCTATTCCCACTCCGCTGTTCGTGCTTTTTGAGATCTCCCTAGTAAGCCCGGTTGAATAGAAATTCGGTGCCTCACATCGCTTGAAAGATTCATCGCGCTTCAGGAGTCAGGTCAGTTGAACAGGGTTTATACAAAACACGGATACTCAATGACGCCCGCACGTACAATCCGACCAAAAAAGATTCAGGAGTGGAGTGCCGGGGCATCATAGGACCCAATGCCGGTTTCCAGAGAGCCTTTCGCTGCAATCCAGCCATGGTGATCCCCGAACATCAGCACACTGATGGATGCGCGGTACTCATTTTCTGCAGGTCGGAAGATCTTCCAGGTATTCCTGCCAATTATTTCAGAACTGATCGTTACCCGTGCATCTGGAGGTGCTGAATAATCGGCATAGACAGTACTTAGGTAACCATAACAGACACCTTTGCTAGGTGTTTCATTCACTGTGGCGGGGCAATCAACCGTTTGTATATCCTGCATTGGATGAAACACTGCATCATTGCCCTGCGGATTTTGTGTATCAACCACCCGGGGGGATGTCGTTTGCAGCGATAGTTCGATTGCATATCCGTGCTTGGTTGTACCGTTCTGAACCGGCGCAATAACCGGGGTTTTTATCTCCACATATGTGCCTTTGTTTGAGCCGGTAAGCGTCGTTTTCCATTCTGGAGGAATCCCTTCAATTCCTCGCACACTGAACCGTTCGACAACCGGTGAGTTGCCGGTTTTATACGATGGTACCGGAATGAACAGGGTTACATTCGAGAGAACTGAATCGGGAGAAATGGTACATGTGTACGAATACGTGCTCGTCAGCGATTCGCGGTATGCTTTTTCCACAAATGCATGGTAGGATACATTTGAGACAAACAGCACAAAGATGATGATGAACAGACCTGCTGCAGATTTTATTACCTTATCCATCGGGTTCCCCTTTTCATGGCAATATTGCCCTGTGACGCAGGAAAAACGGTCCTGGTCTATATACTGGTACTCGAATCTTCCGCATGAAAAACTATCGCATCCGGTTGATCCACGTCTCAAAGCCTGTACTATTACTCCACATTGACCGTATTCGTGTTCAAGCGCCATGCCTTTATTCTGCAATACGAAATCATGTTATGATGACTCCCCTCGCATCGCTTGTGCTGAAAAACGTCTGCATTCCGAGTGGGCGAGTGGCAGACATTTCAGTCAGCGGGGGAACCGTGGCGCATCTCGGTTCCGCCCGTCCATCCAATACCACCATAGATTGCACAGGTTTTCTGGTGCTACCGGGAGCGATCGATATGCATGTACATATGCGTGGCGGGGTGCAATCGGAAAAAGAGGACTGGCAGAGCGGGAGCAGGAGTGCACTTGCGGGAGGGGTGACTGTCGTCGTTGACCAGCCCAATACCATCCCCCCAATCACGACAGAATCGGCATTCCAAAACCGGCTGAAGGAAGCACAGGCGCATTCTTTTTGCCATTTTGCGATCAACAGCGGGGCGGACGTTAATACCCCGGTTGAATCGATGTGGAAGATCGGTGCTGCCGCCTTCGGGGAGATCTTTTTTGCACCTTCCAGTTATGGTGAAGCGATTGGGGAGGCTACCCTTGGACAGGTACTGGAAAGGATCGGGGGGCTCAGGGCACTGGCGACCATCCATGCTGAAAGAATTTCACCTATACCGGACCGGGATCTCCGCTCTCATGATAAGGCACGTTCATCTGCAGGAGAAGCAGAAGCTGTTCATGCCGTGAACCGATGCAATCAATCCGGGTGCAAGGTGCACTTCTGTCATCTCTCCACGCCCGCTGCACTGGATGCAGCGCTCGGTTCGGTGGAGGTGACACCCCATCACCTCTTCCTGTCACGAGAATTTTTCGGGCAGGACGATGCCTTTTTGAAGGTGAACCCACCCCTGCGGACGGAACGAGAGAGAAAAGCATTATGGGAACGATGGGGCCGCATCGATGTGATCGCATCCGACCACGCCCCCCACTCTATTGAGGAAAAACACGCACCTTTCGTCGATGCACCCGCAGGCATCCCTGGTGTCGAGACCATGATGCCCCTTCTTGTCGCAAAGGTACTGGAACGGATCATTTCAGTTCCATCACTGATCCAAAAAACAATGACCACCCCGGCAGCTCTCCTCGCAATTCCTGAAGCTGGATTTAATGTCGGCAACCGTGCGGATTTTGCACTGTATCCAAAAACAACGGTTCGGATAACCGCCGATACCCTCCACAGCAGATGCGGATGGACTCCCTATGAGAATTGCAGGGCCGTGTTCCCGGGAACCGTCGTTATGGACGGCTCAATAATTTACCAGGACGGGGAATTTTTAAAAGGTTCACCGCAGTGGTTCCCGGGTCACGGTTATCGTAACGCCGATCGGCAGAGCACCTGAGGTACACCACTCCCCCAAAACATAAATATCGTGGGCACACAGGTGAAATGGTGCCGACATATGCGCTTCCATAGGTCCCCGGGTGATCGATTGGCATTCGCCTGGATATGAGCCGCGGGACAACCCGGTTGCGCGACAGGCACTGCCCGGCAGAGGGTTAATTCACAGGTGATGAACGGCCGCAAGCCACAGGTGATCCAGGTGTGTTAATGCCGGGCAACAATATTCTCCTTTTAGGGATGGTGTGAATGTGCCTTCTTTTGGTGATGCGATGTCCGAGACAAAAAACGGAACAATCATCACAATCGAAGTGACTGCCGGCGGGAAAGATGATGTATTTCCGGCAGGGTTCAATGGATGGAGAAAATCCATCAGGTGCCGCGTTTCTGCTCCCTCAGTGGAGGGGAGAGCAAACCGGGCGGTGGTAGCCATCATTGCACAAACACTGGATCTGCCGGATCGTGCGGTGCAGATCCAAAGTGGTATAAAATCTCAGATAAAGCGGATCCTTATTCTGGGGATAAATAAACCTGAACTTATTTTCAGATTACAATCCATGATACCATCCTGAGTTGGTTCATGATGAAACCTGCTGGTATGTCCAAGGATATCCTTTAAGTAATTTTACACAAAATATATTTTTTATACCTATGATCAGGCATTTCATCCATCGCATGATTCATGGGGGTGCATTTACTTGTATTCACCGGATACTACCAAGTACCTTATTCACATCAACCTTGCCGCGGAGGGGGTGGTCGAGAAACCCGATGTAGTGGGTGCCATATTTGGCCAGACTGAAGGGTTGCTCGGTGAAGACCTTGACCTGCGTGATTTACAACGAACCGGACGCGTCGGGCGGATCGATGTCCAGATAACGAGCAAGAAGGGCGAGACGAAGGGGGAGATCCTGATCTCCACATCGCTTGACCGGGCAGAGACTGCCATCCTTGCCGCATCGCTTGAGACTATCGATCGGGTCGGGCCCTGCGTTGCCCATGTGACCGTCGGTTCTATTGAGGACATCCGTGTCAGCAAGCGGAAAAAGATCGTTGATCGTGCAAAGGAGATCCTTATAGAGCGGTTCGATGATGGCACTATTGACACCAATGAGCTCCTTGAAGATGTACGGCAGAGCCTGCGGATCGAAAAGATCGGATCCATTGGCGAAGAAAGGATGCCGGCCGGCCCGAACGTGCTGGATTCAGATGCGATCATTGTGGTCGAGGGAAGAGCGGATGTCCTGAACCTGCTGCGGTTCGGGATTAAGAATGCTGTTGCGGTTGAAGGTACCAATATTCCCAAAACGGTCATTGATCTCTGTGAAAAGAAGACCGCCACTGCATTTTTTGACGGGGATCGGGGCGGGGAACTGGTTCTTCGCGAACTTTTGCAGGTGGCAGACATTGATTTTGTCGCATTCTCCCCCCGCTCAAAAAGTGTGGAGGACATGACACGCAAAGAAGTAATCAAGACGTTGCGGAACAAGGTACCGGTCGAATATATCCGGGAACACTATTTTGAGGATAGTGCAGAGCTTCCGCAGGTTCTCAACCCACTACGCGGACAGGAAGAGGCGGAATCCTCAGAAAAAAGTGGAAAATTCCTTCATGCGGCAAAACGATCCCGGGAAGGTGCACAACGGATACCGCAGACATTGCGGGATCATATGGAGGATGTCCGTGGCCAGCATCTCGCACGCTTTCTTTCCTCCGATCTCATGATCGTACTGGAAATAAAATCAGATGAAATTGAAAAGACTGTCGAATCCATAGATGGCACTGTCAATGGGCTTGTTGTCGATCGCTCGGTTGACCAGAAACTCCTTGACCGGCTGGTTATGAAGGGACTGGAGTATGTGGCCGCACGTGATTTTAAGGGTATTATCAAGCGCCCGTTAAACATCAGGCTGATGAAAATGGGTTCATAAATTCCCACCGGGCAAATTATTTAACATCGGGTATGCTACGTTAATCGCAGGATGTGGTGCGATGCACAAAGAAGAACTGATCCAGCTTCATCAGATGCTCTATGACGTCAAAACGTACCTCGAGACCTTGAACCCGAACCTCAAATTTTCACAATACACATCATTGAAGATCACACCGTCACAGCAGCATAAGAGCAAGATGGAACACAAATATGCCATTTTTGTGCTCGGGACCGAGATTGCCAATGCAATGAAGGATGTGGATTATACCTCATCAAGCCGGATATCCGCCCGGATGAAGGAGCTTGCTGATAAAGCGTTAAAAGAGATGGAATTTTCATAAAATTTTATTTTATTCACGATCACGCCTGTCACCTTCATACCTTTTTGTTATATTTTGCAGCGGCTGTTCAAGCATATCTTAAAATTGCCAGAGAGGTGATGATCGGATATGAAATATTACACCGGCACCGAAAAAGGGCTTAACCTTAAAGAGGTCAACCGTGCGGTGGAACAGGCATTTGCCGATCACGGGAAGGATCTTGTCCAGATGCCCCCCAAGATCTATGTGACCCTGCCTCAGGGCGATTTCCGGACAATGCCTGCATATCTCCCCTCTCTTGGCATTGCCGGTGTGAAAATCGTCAATGTTCATCCCGACAACCCGGCAAGAGGTCTGCCTACCGTCATGGCCCTCACCGTAATCCTCGATATTCCTACCGGAAAACCAGAGGCAATCATCAATGCAACCCATCTCACCGATTTGAGGACCGGTGCTGCAGGGGCAGTTGCATGCAAGTACCTTTCACCCAAAAAAGAGGTCGTTTTGGGACTTGTCGGAACGGGCAGGCAGGCGCAGGCACAGGTCGCTGCAATCGGGCAGGAGATTACCATCAACGAGATTCTTGTCTGGAGCAGAAACCCGGTCCATGCTGAACGGTTCTCAACAGATATCCAGGGGATCCAATGCCATAGTACATCCATCGAACGGGTATGCGATTGTGATGTGCTGGTCACAACGACCCCTTCAAAAACACCATTGGTGATGAGTGGCTGGGTTCATGAGGGGACCCACATCAATGCAATCGGTGCAGACGCCCCGGGAAAAGAAGAACTGGAACCTGCGCTCCTGTCCCGTGCGAGCGTCTTTGTTGATGATATGGCGCAGGCGGTTCATTCAGGGGAGATCAATGTGCCGATCCAAAAAGGGTTATTCTCAAAAGAGAAGGTTGCCGGAACCCTCGGAGAAATTATTATTGGGAAAAAGGGGCGGAAACGGCAGAGTGAGATCACCATCTTTGATTCTACAGGACTTGCCATCCAGGATCTCGCTATCGCAAAGATTGCCATGATGCATGGAACGGCCATCGTGCTGCCTTTCGCTTGAAATGGTAAAAAGGAACTAAAAAATTTAAGGTTTTTTGGCAAATTTTTTCCAGACCTGTTCGCGGTATACCGGCCCGCTGTTGTAGGTGCAGAAAGGAATAAGTCGTCCGTCGGGTGTCGCATAATGGATACAACAGCGCTGTACGCGCTCGAGATCGTAGTTGTAGCGGTCCATAAAGTGCATGGTCCCGATGAATAACGCGTTCCAGTGGAATTCACGGAGCGCGTCGAAGTTCTGCCCGATCAGCGTCTTTCCGATCAGCTTCCAGAATTCAGCAGTATTGCTCTGCTCGCCTTTCTTTACCGATTCATGAAGGTTTTTGACACCCTCGATGAGTGCCTTGTATTTGTTGATCGTACCTCCCTTTTTCAGGGTCTCAGCCATCTTTTCAATTGATTCAAACAGGCTGTCAACATCAACCATCCGGTTCACCGTGACCATGCCTTCCTTGGTGACGAATACATATGTGGCCGCACCGCAGTGCTGGTGAGCGGTGAACCTGACCTGGGGTTTACCGGTATATGCTTCAACGAGATCGGAGAACGGCAGGACACAGGGCACCGGATAAAAATCATCCTTTTTTATGACACCTTTTGTCTGGCTCTCTATCCTGGCTAACACTTCCGGGATGGTGATCCTTGACTTATTGATGTCGTCATCGCTCGCAGCACCGGTAAATGCCACTGGCTGGAAATTAACCCCGCGCACGACAGATATATGATCAGCGGCGAACCGGATAATGGCACCGAGTTCCCCATCATTTTTCCCCCGGATTACCGTCGGCACGAGAACGCACCCGAGCCCGATATTCTGTAAATTCTCGATTGCCTTTTTGTGCATCTTTAAATGAGGGTTTGTTTTCTGGGAAACGCCATCAAAATGAAGGTATACCGTGTTGAGCCCTGCGTCCTTGAGTTTTTTTACATACTCAGCATCTTTGGCAAACCTGACACCGTTGGTTGCGATCTGCACCTGCGGAAATCCCATCTCCTTTGCCTTTTTGATGATCTCCACAAGATCGTTGCGCATGGTGGGTTCTCCGCCGGAAAACTGGACCGCCGGAGTTGGCACCGGTTTTTCGGAGCGGAGGACCTCCATCATCCTGACAATATCTTCAAACGGAGGTTCATATTCAAACCCGCAGGCACGGGCGTTGGCAAAACAGAAATCACAGTCGAGATTGCAGCGGTTCGTGAGGTCGATATTTGCGAGCAGGGTCTGGGAATGATGGTTGGGGCACAGGCCGCACGCGGTCGGGCAGCCCTCCGCCGAAGAAGTACTTTGGGGATTGGAAATTCCACCCCCAACGGCATCGTACCGTTCAAACCGGTGATACATGAGAGGATCAGCCCAGTAAATATGCCGGAACGCCCCGTGCTCTTTACACGTGCGTTTCAGCCAGATCTTTCCCTCTTCTTCAACAATATCCGCCGGAATCACTGAATTGCATGTGGGGCAGAGACTTTTTGTTCTTTTGATTAACATCCATGTCCCCCGGTTAGCCTATTTAGAAACCCAAATGGAGTAACTTTAATGTTTGTATCTGCTGTTTATTACAGGTATTGGAGTGCTACATTATTAGTATTGAATCCTTCATAATACCATTGCTCTCGGCCATCTGGATCATGCTGCCAGCGTACGTTCCGAACCCGATCGCTGCACTATTCGGTGGAGGTACACCGATTGACTTTGGCAAGAATTCTCCTGACAGGCGCAGGATACTGGGGGATGGGAAAACCTACCGGGGCCTTTTTTTCGGCGTTCTTGGAGGTGTCGGCATAGGGCTCTTGCAGATCTGGCTTTCGGGCATGTACGGTTTACCCAGTCTCCCGCTTCACACATACCTCTCTGTTGCCCTCCTTGCATCCGGTGCACTCCTTGGAGATATATGCAAGAGTTACTTCAAAAGGCGACTCGGAAAAAAGAGGGGTGAGAAATGGCCGATTGCCGACCAGTATGATCTTGTTTCCGGCGCATTCATTCTCATGCTCCTGTTTGATCCGTCATGGATTCTTACCTATGTAACGCTTCCCGTCCTTACCATCATCCTGATTCTCACTCCTGTCCTTCACAGGGCGGTAAACATGTTCGGTTATCTCGTTGGTGTCAAGGAGGTACCATGGTGAACCAGATTGCAGACCAGTTAATAAAATTCAAGGCAATTGAATTTGGCGAATTCACGCTCGCATCCGGTGCAAAGAGCCCGTATTACATCGATGTAAAATCTGCAGTAACAAACCCGGAACTCCTCTTTTCAATTGTGCGGACAATCGCCAGGACACATGAGTTCGATGCCGTAGCCGGCGTTGCAATCGGAGGAGTCCCCCTTGCGGTCGCAACCGCGCTTGTCAGCAGAAAACCCTATGCGATCATCCGGGCTGCGGAAAAGGGGCATGGCAAGAAAGATGTGATCATTGGGAGTGTGCGTGATAAAAATGTCCTCCTTATCGAAGATGTCACAACATCGGGAGGTTCCGCCCTCCATGGGGTTGAGGCGCTGCGGGAGGCGGGAGCACGGATCGATCGCGTGGTTACGGTCGTTGACCGGGAACAGGGTGCAGCTGAAATGCTCAAACAACACGGTGTCCGGCTCATTCCACTTGTCAGGGTCAGTGAACTGCTTTAGCATAAGGAATTTTTAGGGTGAACTCGTAGATATGGATATGAAGATACTCGTGGTAGGCGGTGGCGGGCGCGAGCATGCCATCGCCCGGGCGCTCTCCCGTTGCAATGGTCTGCAGCTCTTCTCAGTCATGGCAACAAAGAACCCGGGTATCTCACAACTGGCAAAAAAAACCCTCATCCACAAGGAAACTGATGCATCCGGTGTTGTCGGTTTTGCAAAAGAGGTCGGGGCAGATTATGCCTTCATCGGACCGGAAGCCCCGCTTGAAGCAGGTATTGTCGATGATCTTGAACGGGCAGGTGTGGCATGTGTCGGTCCGGGTCGTGCAGCAGCGAGGTTGGAAACGGACAAGGGGTTCTGCCGTGAGATGATGGCACGGCACGGAATCGCCGGCTGCCCGAATTACCGGATCTGTCATTCCGTGGACGAGGCAGTCTCTTTTATCAGGGATTACGGCGGCGAACTGGCGATAAAACCCATCGGGCTCACCGGGGGGAAAGGAGTCCGGATTATGGGCGAGCAGGTCGATGCTGCCGGAGCAATCTCCTATGTCAGGCAACTTGGCGGAAACGTGGTGCTTGAGGAACGTTTGATCGGCGAAGAGTTCACCCTGCAGGCGTTTGTTGACGGCTCGCACCTTGTTTCTATGCCGCTTGTCCAGGACCACAAACGTGCTTTTGAGGGGGATACCGGCCCGAACACCGGGGGAATGGGGTCGTATTCAATGCCGGACCACATGCTCCCCTTTGTATCCCGAAAAGACCATAACACCGCACTTGACATTATGAAATCAATTGTTGCAGTAATGAGTAAGATCCAAGAGCCCTACAAAGGTGTCCTGTACGGCCAGTTCATGAATACGGCCGATGGACCAAAAGTGATTGAGTTCAATGCACGGTTTGGCGATCCTGAGGCGATGAATGTGCTCTCTCTCCTGACATCTGATCTTGGCGATACGGTTGCCAGGATTACGGAAGGTTCGCTTTCTTCTGCCCGCGTACGCTTCGAAAACGCAGCGACTGTCTGCAAGTATATTGTTCCGGAAGGATATCCCGATGCCCCTCATGCAGGGGATAAACTGACAATCGGGCATCCCGGTACGGCGTTGCTCTATTATGCCAATGTTGAGGACAGGGACGGTCAGTTGTTCACCCGCAACTCCCGTACACTTGCCTTTGTAGGTATCGGTCCGACCCTTGAGGGAGCGGAGAAGAGCGCGGAGGGTGCGGCATCATCCGTCGAGGGACATGTCAGACACCGGAGGGATATTGGTACAACCGATCTCGTGAACAAACGCTGCAACCATATGAAGGAGCTTCGATGATGAAGGATTTCATCTCAATTCTTGATATTACAGATGATGAACTCGGGCACATTCTCTCTGACGCGATTCACCTGAAGAAACTGCGTGCCGCAGGAACGCCCCACGAATTGCTGCGGGGAAAGAGCCTTGCCATGATCTTCGAGAAGTCCTCTACACGGACACACATCTCATTCGAAGTCGGGATGAATGAACTGGGGGGCCATCCCCTTTTTCTGTCAACCCGTGACCTGCAGATCGGCAGGGGTGAGGAGATACGGGATACCGCACGCGTTGCTTCCCGTTATGTATCCGCAGTGATGATCCGGGCATACAAGCACAGCACTATCGAAGAATTCGCGCGGTTTGCAGCGGTACCTGTCATCAACGGGCTCTCTGACCGGGAACACCCATGTCAGCTCCTGGCAGACATCATGACGATCAATGAGCATTTCGGGCACCTCAAAGGGCTGCGAGTCGCATGGATAGGTGATGGGAACAATGTCTGCAATTCCCTCATCCTGTCATCCGCCTTAACGGGCATGGAAGTTGTTGTGGCAAGTCCGAAAGGGTATGGGCCCAAAAGAAAAATTCTTAGCCATTCCAAAGGGATCGGCGGCAGGATCCATCTGACTCGTTCGCCAGAGGATGCTGCGAGGGATGCGGACGTGATTGTCACCGACACATGGGTATCAATGGGGGACGAGAACGAGCGCGACGAAAGGCTCCGGGCGTTCAAGGGATATACGGTGGATGAACACCTCTTAAAGCTCGCATCTCCCGATGCCCGGGTGCTCCATTGCCTTCCCGCTCACCGGGGTGAAGAGATCAGCGGTGAAGTTATCGATGGAGACCAGAGTCTTGTCTGGGAAGAGGCAGAAAACCGGTTACATGCCCAGAAAGCGCTCTTACTATCGCTCCTGAATAGGAGGGAAGAGATCTGCTAAAAAAATCAGGATGGTTTGACAAAATCTTCAAGCCGCTGGAGCATGTATTTTTCAACCTGCTCCACAATCTCCCTTTTGCCGCGGAATGCAAGGAGTTCGCGTTCATCGCCCTCCATGTTTGCAAACCGGATCCGTTCCTTGCGTTCAACCAGTTTAACATCAAATTTTAGTACCACTTCCCGTATGATCGACCGTGGGACCCCGGGAGGGATAAGCACATCAAACAGTCCTTCATCTGCCATACAGTTCTCCTTTCTTATTTTCCAATCTTAATCCGACGGTTCATGATACAGGGTCCAGCCCGTACTCCCCCGATGGGGTTTTTGGGCTTGCCCAGTGAGTTCATGCACCTGCCCATGAGAGCAGCCCCACGGGCAAGCCCGTCATCGACAAAGACCACATGATCATTGGGTTCATCAAAGATATTGCGTTCTATTATCCCATCCAAGATATAATCAGGTTTTCTGCCCGAGATGGCTGCCCGTCCGGTAAACCCGATCGATGCATTCGGTGGTACAAGGTTCTGTTCAATCGCCACATCAATCAGCCGCAATGCCATCCGGGCACAGACGCGGTCAACAACCTCATTGAGCGTGGCAAGGTTGTATTTTTTATACAGTTCAGACCCGATAACGACAAGGTCATCAAGTTCACTGCTGTTTGTACCGCAGTCTGACCCGATCATCGCAATACCCGACTCCATTGCGAGTTTTGCATTCACCGGTACCCGCCCGAACCTGTTGCGTTCGGGTGGTACAATCCTGATATCGATATGTTTGTGGCAACGCTCAACATACTCGTCAATGACTTTTTTATTGCCGCCCCGGAACAATCCACCCGTAATGCTGTGTTCACCAAAGACATCAAGAGCCGTCCCAGTCCGTTCGTGGACAAGCCCGGTCCCGCGGACGATTGCATCAGGGATGGCACCGGCAAGTCCGCAGAAGTTACCAACGGTCTTGGCAAAGGGATTCAGGGCGTCTCTTGCGACATCGCTCGTAATCCTGCCGTCAAGCGTGGTGCCGAAATCGATGGAAAGGCACGGGTTCCGGAAATCGACCGGCGTCCATTTTGCCCCTTCCTTAATACCTGCCATCGCCAGTTCGCCTTCCATCTCGTTTGCGACCATCTCGACACCAGTCGAACCTACGGGGGGTATCACGCCGGCAACGGCGCCGACAAAAACCACTTTGTCAGCATAACTGAATGGCTGGAGTTTCACAGACTGGTTTTCTTTTGACATCGGTGGTGTCATTTTTCGCGGGGGGACGCCCGCAATCAGGCAGCCGTTGGCCAGTGCAATAACAAAATCCCCGATCTGATCCGGGGACTCCATCTCCGCGACAACCCCGGTACTGCGGACAACAAAATCAAGATCGGTGTTTACATCAAGATGGGCTTCTTCGTGGCACTTAAGGAGGGTGTCACGCACGAGTTCGGTCACCGATTCCCGTGTCAGCTCGGTGCCGTCCAGTGTCGCACCAAATATGGTTTCTCCGGGTTTGGGCGGGCGGATATCCCGGGACATGCTCACGTGCTTATTGATCACGTACGACATGCCAGTCTCGAGGTTAACACCGGTAAGGATGCATTTGGTGGTTGTGTTTCCCATCTCAACGGACGCCACAATAAAATAGGGCTTGTTTTTATATTCGGGAAACATCATCCCGGCACCGTGGATTATTGAAGGGGGAGGAGGACTCTGGACGATATGGGGTTTTGGTTTTAATAAGCGACTAAAAAAATTGGCGCACATAGTATTTCGATTTTGATTGTATCTCTTTATAATTTTCTATTCGGTTCGACGGTACAGGTCACAGACCAAGGATAGTGCATCTGGTTTCATTGTGGATCCAGTTCCTTTGACCGATACGCTGGAATGAGACATCTAAAGAATGATGGTTCAATTATACACAAATCATAAGTAAAACATAAACCCTTGAACACACCATGAAAAGGTAACGGCATTCAATGTCCGTAGGAGAGGAGGTAAGAGAGATGGTCACATTAACCGCGGAAATGAAGGAAGTCTTTGCAAAGAATAAGATCTTTGCCATTGCCACCGCATCGAAAACTGGTATGCCGAATGTCGCACCAATGGCAACCGTGCAGATTGTTGCTGACGATACCATCTGGATCGGGGACAACTATATGGTAAAGACTCTTGCCAATGTGAAGGAAAATCCCCGCATGGCCCTCTACGTCTGGGACCCGGAAAAGAAGCGCTGTTTCCAGTTCAAGGGGGATGTAACAGTAAAGACGAGCGGCCCGGATTATGAAAAGATCAAGGCGCAGATTAAGGCAAAAGGCCCGCATTATCCGGCAAAGGGATTACTTATCGTAAAAATCACGGAAGTATTTGATTGTACTCCGGGATCAAATGCCGGAAAAAAGATAGGATGATGAGGCAGATATCGACTCTTTTTTTAATCAACATTGAAAGTGCGAGGGATATATCCCCAATTCATCTCCCAGATAGATATTTTCTTAACAAATTGGCTCTGTAAAAAACATCCTTTTTTACTAACGTTCCTGTGGGAATTAATTGTCGCTGGAAAGAGGGGATTGATGAGCGAAGATTTTTAAAAATCCTCAACTTTTCTGCCGTCCCATCAAGAAGGGCAGAATTGAAAAACTATTCCCAAAGGAATAGTTTTGAGCCGTTTGCCCCCGCATACCAGACGCCGGAGATCGGTTATCTCAAACCCCCGCTCAACGCGAGCGAGCACCGGAAACAGGAGTTTATCCGGCACTGCCACACCTGTCATCATTTCAATGGGTGATGTGCTCTCCTCACGAAGCCTTCACCAGCACTCTGGAGAGCGCTGCACATCTTTTTGTGCTACATGTAAATAGTTTGAATTCAAAAAAACTTCCGGTTAGGAAAATACCATGTATTGCGGGCATTGCGGCGGAAAAATAGCAGAGGACTCGCAGTTTTGTGAACAGTGCGGACGACCCGTCGAGGCATTCCCCGGTCCGGCGGTTGCCGGGCCACCGGTATCGCGCCGCATGGACAAA
>CAIULN010000021.1 GCA_903900025.1 uncultured Methanomicrobiales archaeon
CCCACGGCATCAGTGAAACTGACTAACTCCACATCTACTATCGCAGGAAGCGGTGTAACTGTTGTGTCCCCGGAAAAGATCACCTGCACGTTTGACCTTACCGGCAAGGTTGCCGGACCATGGAATGTCGTGGTGACCAACCCAGATGCCAAAACGGGGATGAAGACCAATGGATTTGAGATAAAATCACCCGTCCCGACCGTGAGTTCCATATCGCCCACTTCGGGTAACCGGGGCTGGCCCGTATCCATCGCCGAGATTAATGGTGCTGACTTCCAGCCCTTAGCATCAGTGAAACTCCGGTCCGGGTCTTCTGAAATCACAGCAACCGGTGTAACCGTCGTGTCCCCGTTAAAGATCACCTGTGCGTTTGACCTGACCGGCAAGACTGCCGGATTCTGGAATGTCGTGGTGATCAACACAGACACTAAGGAGGGGGTGAAGACCGGCGGATTTTTGATAACATCACCTGCCCCGACCGTGAGTTCCATCACGCCTTCAGACGGGTTGAACACGAAAACGGTCAGCATTACAAACCTCTCGGGTACCGGGTTCCAGTCCGGAGCGAAGGTAAATCTGACGCGGACCGGGTATCCGAATATCACAGCAACCGGTGTAACAATCGTTTCCCCGACAAAGATCACCTGCACGTTTGACCTGACCGGCAAGGCTGCCGGGCTATGGGATGTCGTGGTGACCAACACGGATGGGTTGTCCGGTACACTGCCGGCACTGCCGGGCGGGTTTACCGTCAGGCTCCCGGCACCGACCGTTACTGCCAGATCCAATGCAACAATATACCGAGGTTGGATGGGCTATGAATTGATTACTGGTACCAACTTTGTCAGTGGTGCACAATCGGTCATCAATACGACAACCGGCAATTCAATTCCGTCAACATCATGCAATTTCAAGTCTTCCACCCAGATGTTCTGCAGTTATAACCTGCTTGGAGCACCGGTAAGCACTGCGTATCGTGTCGCAGTTATTAATCCTGATGGACAGTCTGGATTAATGACAACAAATCTGGTAAGTGTCAGCAGTCCGAAACCGACCGTGAGTTCCATCACCCCCGCTTCGGCCACCCATGGCTTGCCCGTTCCAATTACCAACCTTGCGGGTACCGGGTTCCAGCCCGAAGCGAAGGTAAATCTGACGCGGACCGGGTATTCGAATATCGCAGGAACCGGTGTAACCGTCGTATCCTCGTCAAAGATCACCTGCACGTTTGACCTGACCGGCGCGACAGCCGGATCATGGAATGTCGTGGTGACCAATACCGATGGGCAGTACGGTACAAAGACCAGCTCGTTCAAGGTAACATAGTTCCCTGAACAGCACTCTACCCGGTATCCCCACTTTTTTTCCGGGGAGCAGGCAACAGGGATCACGGGTCCGTAGTGGATGGAAAAGAGTAAAACGGCCCAGGATATTTCCAGGTAAGACGGTCGTTTTTTTCCGGGTGCAGGAACATTCCGGAAACGGAGACGAGTCCTCCCCATCGGGAGGCTGCAACCCTGATTACCGGAGAGTGCCGTCAGCAGCTTCAACCGGGCAGGTACCCGCACGTGCCGTTGGCCCTGACGATCAAAAAAACCGGACGGGCGGTTGATACCGTATTCCTTCATTCAACGCGTAACGGCATGCACACCCCGGCTCCCAAGGGATCATCTGGTTTATACGGCTCCGGCAATTTTTTACCGGTTAAAAGCGGTACGCATCCTTGGGCACCACCATCTCAAACCGTGCCCCTTTCCCGGGTTCACCTGTCTCCTGGATGGAAATACCGGTAATATTGAGGATCTCCCTGGATAAGTACAGCCCAAAGCCGGTCTGTTTGCCAAATCCCCGCCCGAACAGTTTATTTTTCACCGCTGCCGGGATACCTACCCCGTTGTCCTCGACAATAATGACCCCGGTGTCCTGCAGTTCCCTGAAGAAGATGCCGATCTTTGTGACATGCCCGCCATGGCGGATGGAGTTGTCAATCAGGTTGAAAAATACCTTTTTGATGAGGGGATCGGCAAAAATTTTGACGGTATTGGTGCGCAGGGCTACATCAACGCCCTGTAGTTTTGCCGTGGCAACCGCGTAGCTAACGAGGTCATCGACGATGTGCCAGGTTGCCGGTTCGACCCCGAGATTCTGGTAATCCCGGGTAAACGTAATGAGGCGCTGGACGGCACGTGCGGCAGTTTTTGCCCGGTCTGCCTGTTTTTTCACCTCCGGGTTTTCTGGCAGTGTTACTTCAAGGAGATCCATGTATCCCGACCAGACGGTCATCTCATTGATGATATCATGGCGGGTGACACTGTTCAGCATATTCAGTTTTTTATTGGCATTTTTCGCGCTCTCTTCTGCCAGCCTGAGTTCGGTGATGTCGATGACGGTCTCCAGTGCCCCGATGATCACGTCATGTGCATCACGGATTGCTGCTGCCGTGAAATGGAGCCATTTTCCCGATTTTCCCAGCCGGGGGAAATATTCGGCCGCTTCGTACGCCCCTTCCGCCATCCGGGATTTTGCACCGGCGTCCGGGAACCACCGTGCAATCTTTTCGGGCGTCCCGTCAACGAGGAGGTCTGCCAGACAGGGGCGCTCTTCTGAAAAAAATGCCATCCAGTGGTTGCTGGTGCCGATGATCTCCTTTGCCTTGATCCCGGTAGTCACCGACATCGCCTTGTTCCAGTCGATCACCTGGTGGTTTTTGTCGATCACGTAATGGGGGTTGGGTGAGCCGTGGATGATTGCGCGCAGCCGGCTCTCGCTCTCCTTTAATGCAATATCGGTCCGTTTCCGTTCCGTGACATCAATGATGATAATCCGGTAGTGCCGGTCGTCACCGGTTGCAGGTTCAATCGCTTTTCCTTCGATCTGGAGGGTAAGGGGTGTATCATTGTCCCGCACAAGGTCGACTTCGCAGGTCTGCTTTCTTGAAGACTCGGATATCCGTTGACAGAACCCGGCAAATTCAGGGCGGTGTTCCTGCGTGATAAACTCCTGGAACGATGCGTTCATCAGCTGGTGCCGTGTTCTCCCGAGAAGAGCAGAACCCGTCTGGTTGACTTCGATGATCTTCCCGGTCGCGTCAAGCGTGAAATACCCGACCGGGGCGAAGTTGTACAGGTCGAGATATTTCTGTTCCGAGAACTGCGCTTCCACCCGCAGCTTCTTAAGCTCTTCATTCTGCGCCTCCAGCTCCAGCTGGTGGCTCTGCAGCTCGTGGAGCAGCGCGTTTGACCGGTCAAAATAGAGTTTCAGTTCGGTCAGGTCCCGGGAGCTTGACTGGAATTCGATCATTTCCCCATGTTCGTCAAAAATTCCCCGGATCGTCACGTGGTGCCAGTGGGTGACCCCGTCGGGGCCTGAAATCTCATAGTCGGAAGTCCCGACAGGGTTGTGGGGGGTGAGGGCTGCGATGATCGCCCTGATGGTGTCATGCGATTTTTCAGGGATGAGTGAAAGGTAACTCTGATCAAGGAGGTCCTTTTCCTTCCTGCGGTAAAACCGGCAATAGGCCGGGTTCACAAAGGTAATCGTGAGGTCCGGGCGGAACCGGCAGATAAGGTCAATTAAGTCCTGCACGACTGCCCTGTACTGCAGTTCGCTGGCACGGAGGAGATCTTCGGTGCGTTTCCAGTCAGTGATATCCCCGATGAGCCCGGTGATGCCCCGTACTGTCTCTCCCTCGATAAGCGGCTGGGCGATGATGCGGCCCCAGTGGATGACACCGGACTTGTCGACCATCCGGAAGTCGTCCGGGCTGAGCTTGCCTGACTCAGCCTCTTTTAATTTCTGTCCAAGGGTATGCCTCTCCTCGGAGGGGACCAGCGTGTAGAAATGTTTGCCGATCAGTTCATCAGGGGTATAGCCAAGCACGCGCCGGATGACAGGACTGATGTAGGTAAACTTTCCTTTGGTATCGGTCGTAAAGATGATGTGGCTTATGCCTTCCACAAGGGCGCGGTGTTTCTCCTCGGATTTTTTTACCAGGTCGTCTGCCCTGCGCCGCTCGGTGATATCAGAGAGCACGCTGACAAACCCGGTCGGCATGTCCATGCGGTCAGTGGTGGTCGAGACACTCAGTTCTGCACAGAACGCCGCGCTGTCTTTTGAGATCAGCCCGCATTCGAAATTTCTGGTATACCCGTGTTCCAGCGTCTTTTGCAGCTGCGCCCTGCTTTTCTCAAAATCATTGGGGGCAATATAATCAAACACATTTTTTCCAATCAGTTCACCGCACGATTTGTGCCCCAGCAAGCGTGCGGCCTGGATGTTCACCATCTTGATTAGGCCCTCAAGATCGAACACGATGATGCCGTTTGGCGAGGTCTCAATGATGGTGCGGTAGTGCAGTTCACTCACTCTGAGTGCATCATCCGCTTTTTTTGACTCGGAGATATCGGAAACAACAAACAGGCCATACCGGAATGTCTGGTCATCATCAATACTCCCCGATGCCGAGATCCGTGCACAGGCAGAAGTGCCGTCTTTTCTTGCCAGCATGGCTTCAAAGTGGGCGGTATCGCCGTTTTTTATCTGGCGCAGTTTCTCTGAAAGGATGGCCCGGTCGTTCTCACGGGCAAAGAAAAGAATGGATGTTCCGGTCATTTCCTCGGCAGGGTACCCGAGGATCTCACACAACTTCTGGTTGACAAAGGTGGTGGTGCCCTCTGCATCAAAGGTCCAGATCCCCTCCTCGGCGAGATCGATGAGGTTTTTATATCGCCGCTCGCTCTCTTCAAAGGCGCTTTTTGCTTCCTGGTGACTTCTGATCTCATGGTTCAGGGTTAATTTTGAGCCGTTCAGTTCTGCATTCCGCAAGGCAACCGTTTCTTCAAGGTGCTGCTGGTATTTCTTGCTCTCCGTGATGTCTTCAAGGACGATCATCAGGCCCCTTTTGCGGTTCTCAAGGATACTGGGGACAAATTTTGCCCGGAAGAACCACGTGCCGTCACCACCGGGCAGGGCGATCTCCTGTATGCACTCTTTTCCTGCGAGCGCTTCTTTTAAAACGGGCAGGATATCCGGTGCCGAGAGCAGGGAAACCTGTGCATCGGCAGGCGTTTTTCCCACGATCTCGTCATAGGCCTTCTTTTCGAATTTGAGGATATTTTCATTCACATAGGTGATGACCGCATCATCATCCAGTACAAAAATATAATCGGAGGACAGGCTCAGGATGGACGATACCGGGATCCGGTTTGTCAGCGTGAAAATTTTTGCCGACCCGACCACTTTTTTCTCGACCTGCCCGGAGGTGAGCAGGATATCGAGATATTTTGCCACGGAATTCCGGTTTATATCGATGCTGCGGGCTATATCGGTGACGGTAAGGCCTCTGGACGTGTTCTTGAGCAGGCTCCGTATCCTGTGCAGCTCGTTATCGTAGGTCTCCATACTGATCCGAAGGGAAAGGTCTCTTGAGCAAACGCGTATTGATACACGAACTTGTATAAATACCAGTAATGTTGCAAGGCAACTACTTAATTTTTGAATATAAAGGTTTTTTGATACTTTTATTGTATTATAGGAAAGCAAAGGAAGGATGGTCTTCTCTACCATGCCACCGGTCGGGTATTTACGGATCCCAATTCATGTTCCATGTTTGTACGCAGGATGAGTCCAACCATTTTTAAAATCGGTGAGACTGTTCCTGCATGCAAGGTTCTCACGAAATATCCGATCACACCTTTTCTCCAGACCGCATTCGCCACAGGCAGCTCCAAAATGGATGCCTGAGTACAAATGGCCTGCCATTTCCCGTGGGAAGTCCTTCACAGGACTCCCCCTCACCCCCGTGCAGGAACATGCATGACGCAAGGTAGTCCTTCGTGCATGAACGTCATGCTGACGTCATTCTGAGGTGAACATCCTTGTTCCCTGGCTGATATTACCCATGTAATCTCTTTTCCCCGACGGCCATTATCTCCCCTCCTGATCTATCATCCGGCGTTCATTTTGGCCACCCGGGATGGTTCGCACCGTCGGTGCAAGGCACTCCTGCCTTGCGCTATTTGATAATACCCGAATAAAAGATTACCAGAATTGTGGAGCCACTGGATCGATCGTGGTTCACACGTGGAGGAAAAAATATGAAAAAGTACGTACTTTTGGGCGTTATCGCCCTTGTAATACTGCTGGCTGTGCCGGCGGCAATGGCGGCGGATCTTGCAGTATCTGGTAATGTTGACAAACCTGCTATCGATGTCTCAATTGTTGGATACGCTAGCCCCT
Organism: uncultured Methanomicrobiales archaeon; assembly: GCA_903900025.1. Classification (GTDB taxonomy): domain Archaea; phylum Halobacteriota; class Methanomicrobia; order Methanomicrobiales; family Methanospirillaceae; genus MVRE01. Next base: position 6,238 of record CAIULN010000021.1, read on the forward strand.
CATTTGGTGGCATGATATCAGGAGCTGCGTGCAATCCAGTATCACCGCCTGATATGCCAGATGTTAAGGCTGACGTTTCTGGTAACGGTGTGACGTCCTGGTCAGTCAAAGCGGCGACTGCAGATGTGGGTATTGGCGCACCTTATTATGTAGGCATGATGTGGGAGACAACAACTCATAGTTCTCTGAATGATTATTTCCTGCTCGGTCGAAATAGCGATGGTGTATATCAAGATCTCCATAACCCCTGGGAATCTTTTATGTCAGGAACTACGAAGGATGGATCGCCATTCACACAGGGACTACGGATGAAGCAGTGCATTAATCCAGCATTAGATCAAGATGGAAACTACAAAATCGACATTTCCTTTACGGGAACGATAAACGAGTGAAGAATTCCATACCTACGGCATGATCCCGTATCATCCATCACAACTTTTTTCCCTTTATGAATTCAGAATGGTTTAAAAAGAGATGAACTGAAATGCCCGCTTCCTATTTCATGCTGCGATCCACATTTGGATTCACAGTGATCCTCGCGCTTATCCTGCTCTTTGCTGTCCAGCCGGTGACAGCATTAAAGGTTGAAAATCCCATCATCAGGATGGACGTCACGCCCGGCATGACCTTTAAATTCCCGATGGCAGTCTCCATCAATACCGGTGATCCGGCAGCTGATTACGCAGTTGAGGTACTCGGTTTCGGGCAGTCACCGGGGGATTCGTACTCCCTGCTTACGGTGGCAGCAGATACAAGCCCCTATTCCGCCCGCACATTTATCAGCATCGACACGCCAAATATCCACCTTGATTCGGGTCAGCGAAAGACATTTAATGCCACCATCAGCGTGCCGCAGAATGTGGGCGAGGGTGGACGGTATGCACTCATCAGCATCCATCCAGCAATTACAAAAGGAAGCGGACAGACATCCTTTACCACTGCGATAACTGTGCCGGTGATGCTCACGATGAAGGGTACGAGCCTCACCCATACCGGCGCCATTACGAACCTCGATCCGGGTGAGGTGGTAACGGGTAAGCCCATGGAGATCATAACCACCCTCAAAAACACCGGCAACCACCACTACTACCGGGCGTTCGTGAACGTCACGGTTACCGATTCTACCGGGAAAGTAATTGCCACGGCATCAACGACACCCTCTGTCTTCGCCTCCATTCCCGGTTACGAGATGACGTTCACTACCCCAGTCACCGCTACACTCGCTCCGGGCACCTACACGGTGAAATCCGAGGCCAAGCTTCTGGAGGGGATGGCACTCCTTGACACCAAGACAGTCTCGTTCACGGTTGCTGAACCCGGTGCCCCTACTCCACCGACACCGGCAGTGTCAGAACCTCAAACTCAGGCAGTGTCCGCACCGCCGACGTCATGGAACCCGGCAAAGGTTACAACGCAGGGAGGAGCGGCTGTGGTGACTCCCGAAGGCAAGCCGACGACTTATACCCCGCTCGGTATCACGACGGTCATGCTGGCACTCACCGCGGTGTCCGGCATCATTGTGATGAGAAGGAAGGGGTGAAAGACTCTCTCTCTCTTTTTTTCGCTTATCGCTTTTTCATGTGGGTAACCTGAAGTGAAGGTTCCCCCCACTGATGGGGTCGCCCGGCTGCTTCGTTGACACCTCGCCGCACAGGGCAGGTATTATAAGAATCGCACGCAAAAAAACTGCACTCGAGACGCCGCGGGGGCCCGGGATTGCGGACGGGGAATCACGGGATGAACCGATGACAGGGAAACGCTCCTGTAATGGTACAGGTGATGGTGGAATTAATGTATCATTCACCGGTTTTTTCATCGTTTTGGAAGCGGCCTCATTCGGATTCTTTTCTCTTCAACGACTGAGAAATGTCCCTCCCAGTCAGTACGGGATTTGAGGATATCCAGGATATATTGTGCAATTTGGGGTGGATTTTTCAGGGGTAACCTGAAGAGGATGATTCCTGCAGAGGGACAGAGATTATCTTTCATAACAAGTTCGCCAAAATCTTTGTCATAGGTCAGAATAATACGTTTTTCCTGACAGGCATACCTCATGACGTCAAGGTCAGAAATACCGGGGGCTTTGGTTCGGATCCATACAATATCATATCCGCCGTCCGCCAGCGTCCTGACAACCGAAGAAGGGATGTTCTCGTCAGCAAGCAGTTTCATCCGGTGATCTTTCCGTGATGGGGTGTGGAATACACCCGCTCTGATCGGACAATCTCCTGTGCATACCTGATGCATGCAAGGATATCCTCCCGTTCAAGCCCGGGATACTCATTCAGAATTGAGGATTCAGGCCATCCCGATGCAAGGAGTTCAAGAACAAGATCAACAGAAATCCTTGTCCCCCGGATAACTGGTTTTCCAGTTAGTACCAAAGGATCAAGGATAATCCGTGAGACTGGTTTCATGAAAAACAATAGTGGCTAAGGAATATTATATTTATGCTGGTAATGCAGGCTGATTGAAATGATGATCCGGATCAACCGGACCCCTATTGAAAAATGTTAACCAGACCTTGATTGAAAAATTTTGGCTCTTCTCTGCATTCAGGAAATTAAATACGGCCTCCTATTATCAGGGACGATAACCCTGGTAGTTTCCATTCACGGGTTCATCATTGGATGAAATTATTTTTCGCTCATCGTCATCTTGTGTGGCGCAGACACGTGATTCCATCTCATGGCTGGTGTATTCCACGCCGGACTGGGGTGCCCGGTCGGGCGGCCCCCCCTCCAAAACCACGGCAGCGCCCGGGCTCAGCTCCGGGGCAGTTCTTCCCTTAGGCACCTACACGGTGAAGTCCGAGGCAAAGGTTGAAACGACACTCCTTGACACAAAGACAGTCTCGTTCACTGTCGCTGAGCCCGGTGCCCCTACTCCGACAGAGACAGTGTCAGAACCTCAAACTCAGGCAGTGTCCGCACCGCCGACGTCAAGGACCCCGGCAAAGGTTGCCACGCAGGAAGGAGCGGCTGTGGTGACTCCCGAAGGCAAGCCAACGACGTATACCCCGCTCGGTATCACGACGGTCATGCTGGCACTCACTGCGGTGTTCGGCATCCTTGTGCTGAGGAGAAGGAACTAAAACCTTCTCTGTTGTTTTTTTTATCCCGACAATAAAAAAATACCTTAATCCCTTTTTGAAATGCCCGAAATGTGTTCGGGCGCCGAACAGCGCGGGCACATGAGGTCCCGGGAACGATCCTCCTTTTTTATGTCCCTGAAAGAGTACAACCCCGGTCATCCGGGTCTGTGCAGAATGCCGGCCTGTATGCCATTGAATAAACGGGAGGGGAGAGGATAGCCCAAAGGACCGGGCCCGCACATTCAGGGTTCCAGTGCCGTTTCGTCGCTGCAGTCGCCGAGGTAGTAGGCCCTTGCATCGCACTCCCTCCCGTCCGGAAAGATGCAGACCCCGTGCTCGCTCCCGTCAGGGTTCACTTTTATCTCGTATGGGAAATTCTTCGCACGGCAGAGCGCTTCATACGCGGATGTAATCGTCTCATCAAGCGGGGTGACTTCGGCGGCGGGGGCATTCGGGCAGGTGCCCTCAAAATACGCCATGGCGTCGCATTCAGTGCCGTCAGCAAGGGTACAGACCCCGTATTCGCTCCCGTCGGGGTTCTTCCGGATTTCGAGGCGGTTGTTCATGTCTGTGCAGTACGCCGCAGCCGGATCCGAGATTGCCGCCCCCGTATCCAAGTTCTGGGACTCCGGAGTGGTGGACGCAGGGCATGTGCCGTGGTAATAGTCCGATGGATCGCATTCAGTGCTGTCAGCAAGGATGCAGACCCCG
>CAIULN010000022.1 GCA_903900025.1 uncultured Methanomicrobiales archaeon
GATGCAGCGCCCGGTGGTCAGGATGAGCGGGTACTCCTTGTCCGGCACTTCAGCCGGGTACTTGAACTCGATGGGCGAGAAGATGCCCAGCCCGTCCGGGTGGGTGAACTTCTCCTTGTGCAGGATCGGGGTTCCCGGGTGCTCAACAGTCGGGCATGGCCAGTGCAGGGCTTCGGGTTTCTCGAGCCGGGCGTAGTTCATGCCGCCATAGGACGGGGTGACCTTGGAGATTTCGGTAAATACTTCTTCAGCACTCTTGTACGGGAACTGTTTCTCAAATCCCATGTGCTTGGCCAGCTCGCAGAAGATCAGCCAGTCGGCCTTTGCCTCGCCGGGAGGATCCTGGGCTTTTCTCCACTTCTGGACGCGGCGCTCGGTGTTGGTCTGGGTGCCATCCTTTTCAGCAAAACATGCTGCAGGGAGAACAACGTCTGCCAGTGCTCCGGTCTCGGTCATGAAAATATCCTGCACGACCATGAACTCGACGTTCTTCAATCCCTTCTCCACGTGGTGGAGGTCGGGGTCAGAGACCATCGGGTTTTCACCCATGATATACACGCACTTGACCTTTCCGGGCTCGTCAGCAAGTACATTGATTAACTTGGTGACCGTCAGCCCGACTTTACCCTCAGCGATCTCGCAGCCCCATGCATCCATCATCTTCTGGCGCATCTCGGGGACTATTACGGCCTGATAACCAGAGTACACATTTGCGAGTGCTCCCATGTCGCAGGCACCCTGCACATTGTTCTGACCACGAAGTGCACAGACACCGCCGCCCCTCTTGCCGAGGTGACCGGTAAGCATCTGGAGGTTTGCGACCGATTTAACATTGTCCACACCGGTGGTGTGCTGGGTGATACCCATCGAGTACAGGACGTTGCTGGACTCTGCCTTGGCAATCCACTCTGCGGTTGTGGCAAGGTCCTTTGCCGGGATGCCGCTGATCTTCGAGACATTCTCAAGGCTGTAGGCGTCCTTCATGACGACTTCCTTGAGTTTCTCGAAGTCCTTGGTCCGCTTAGCGATGAAGTCCTTGTTCTCCCAGCCGTTCCTGATGATGTGCTGCATCAGGCCGTTGAGGATCGCGACATCGGTCCCTGAGTCAAACGGCATATACAGGTCAGCCTGTTTTGCCGTCGGGGTAAACCGCGGGTCGGCGACGATCAGCTTGCCGCCGCGCTGCTTGGCGAGCATGATCTGGCGCCCGATCAGCGGGTGCTGCTCGAACGTGTTGCTGCCGATCACAAAGATGCACTTGGACTCCCCGATATCTGCGATCGAGTTGGTCATTGCACCGGACCCGAATGCCCCGGCAAGCCCGACGACCGTCGACGCATGGCAGAGCCGGGCGCAGTGATCGATGTTGGGGGTCTTTAATACTGCCCGGGCGAACTTCTGCATCAGGTAGTTCTCCTCGTTGGAGACACGTGCAGATGAGAGGCACGCCATCTCGTCGCCCTTGTAGGACTTGAACTTGGAGACGATCAGCTTGTATGCCTCGTCCCAGCTCGCCTCAACAAACTTGCCGTCCTTCTTGATCAGCGGCTTTGTGAGCCGGTCAGGGCTGTTGATAAACTCATGCGCGTAATTCCCCTTGGGGCAGAGCTTGCCCTCGTTGACGGGAGAGCGGTGCCACGGTGCGACGCCGACAACCTTCTTGTCCTGGACAACAAGGTTGAAGCCGCAACCGCAGCCGCAGTACGGGCATGTTGTTGGTACGTATTTCATGTCCATGTTCTAACCTCGAACGACAA
>CAIULN010000023.1 GCA_903900025.1 uncultured Methanomicrobiales archaeon
GATCATGTCGCTGCCGGTGTTGGTGAGCCGTGCACGCTCCTCCTTCTCCTCGACGAGTGCAAGGAGCGGCAGTGACATATCCACACCGGGCACATGGCCGAACATCTTCTCGAGCTCGACCTGCTGTGCATGCATGAAGAGTGCGTTCGGGATCTCAGCCGGGCAGAGTTCCTGGCACTGGCCGCAGTTGACGCACGAGTCCGCGATATGGGCGAACCGGATGAGGTGGAACATGAAGTTCGGGGGCAGCTGGCCCGGTGTAACGTATGCCGGGTTCTTCGTGGTGCAGTCCACGCAGTAGCAGATGGGACAGGCGAGGATACAGGAGTAGCACTTGATGCAGCGGCTTGTCTCCTGCATGATCTTCTTGAGACGGTCCTTGCCCTCGCCGAGGGCTTCGAAGTCCTTCTTGCGCCACTTGTCGGCAAGCTTCATCATGGCGCCCTCGACCTTGCCACGCATCTCGAGCCCTTTCGGGTTGGGGGCTTCCGTGGCGATCACGCCTGCTTTCACGGCACCGTTTAAGAGAGTTGCACCCTTCTCGCTGCAGACCTCCACAAACGTCGCCTTGCCTGCCTTGTCGCCGATAACGCCCCAGTTCCCGCACGCGAGGTCGGCTTGGCGGGGGACCTTCATTTTGCAGCGGCGGCAGTTGGAGCGGCGCCCGTAGCCCTGATCCTCGAGTTCATCGATGGAGATCCCCTTGTGCCCTCCCTCGTACTCGATGATGAACTGGCCCTTGTCGATCTCTTCCTTGTGCACCTTGTCCGGGTCGACCCCGAACTTGTCAAGAATCATCTTCCGTGCCGGGATCGGGCTGACCGAACCCCCGCAGTTCACGCCGATCATCACGATGTTGTCAAGGTTGATCTGCTTTCTTTTTGCCAGTTCATAGAACGCCATCGCATCGCAGCCCTTGACCGTGACGCCGATCTTCTTGGTCTCCGCACCCTCAAGGTACTTCTTGACCAGTTTCGGGAGCAGGAGCGTCCCGCAGTGGAGCGATCCGGCAGTCTTTGCAAGGTCTTTTGCGTCTGTGATCAGCACGGGCTGGGCGTCGTAGAGATCAATGCCTTTCTGGATGGCAAGAACGGCATCAACCGTCTTGGATTCCAGTGCGTGCTTCCATAACCCGGTAACAGCACCGCCAAGCTCTGCCTTCTTCTTGATCTCCGCATCATTGGTCCATGCGTAGAACATGTCGCCTTTCTTTGCCATGGTTACTTCGCCTCCGCGATCTTCTCGATCCTCACAGCACAGGCCTTGAACTCCGGAATCGCTGCGACAGGGTCGAGCGCGTTGTTCGTAAGGATGTTTGCTGCGCATTCCGCGTAGTGGAACGGCATGAAGACGACACCCTTCTTGATGTCCTTTGTCACGCGGGCACCGATCTCGATCTGTCCGCGCCGGGTGACGGCACGGACCATCTCCTTGTCCCTGACGCCCAGTGCCTTTGCGTCTTCGGGGCTGATCTCGACCCAGCCGGTCGGCTCCTCGCGCTCGAGGTTCTCCGAGCGGCGGGTCATCGTGCCGGTGTGCCACTGCCAGATGCAGCGCCCGGTGGTCATGATCAGCGGGTAGTCCTTATCCGGCACTTCCGCCGGGTACTTGAACTCGATGGGTGTAAAGATGCCAAGCCCGTCGGGATGTGAGAACTTCTCCTTGTGCAGGATGGGTGTGCCCGGGTGTTCAAGTGTCGGGCAGGGCCAGTGGAGTGCTTCGGGCTTCTCCAGCCGAGCATAGTTCATGCCGCCATAGGACGGTGTTACCTTCGAGATCTCAGTAAATACTTCTTCGGCACTCTTATACGGGAACTGTTTCTCGTATCCCATTGCTTTTGCCAGTTCACAGAAGATTTGCCAGTCGGCCTTTGCCTCGCCGGGCGGGTCCTGCGCCTTTCTCCACTTCTGGACACGGCGCTCGGTTGAGGTCTGTGTGCCGTCCTTCTCTGCATAGCAGGCAGCCGGTAAGACAACGTTTGCGAGCTCTCCGGTCTCGGTCATGAAGATGTCCTGCACGACCATGAACTCGACGTTCTTCAACCCCTTCTCCACGTGGTGGAGGTCCGGGTCGGAGATCATCGGGTTCTCGCCCATGATATAGACGCACTTGATTGTCCCGGGCTGGTCAGCGAGCGTGTTGATCAGCTTGGTGACCGTCAGCCCGACTTTGCCCTCGGCGATATCGCAGCCCCATGCATCGATCATCTTCTTGCGCATCTCGGGGACGATGACTGACTGGTACCCGGAGTACACGTTCGCGAGAGCACCCATGTCGCAGGCACCCTGCACGTTGTTCTGGCCGCGCAGTGCACAGACACCGCCGCCCCTCTTGCCGAGGTGGCCGGTCAGCATCTGGAGGTTTGCAACCGATTTGACGTTGTCGACACCGGTCGTGTGCTGGGTGATGCCCATCGAGTAGAGGACGTTGCTGGACTCTGCTTTTGCGATCCACTCTGCTGTTGTTGCAATATCCTTGGCCGGAATCTTAGTGATCTTGGAAACATTCTCAAGCGAGTACGTGTCCTTCATCACAACTTCCTTGAGTTTCTCGTAATCCTTGGTCCTCTTTGCAATGAACTCCTTGTTCTCCCA
>CAIULN010000024.1 GCA_903900025.1 uncultured Methanomicrobiales archaeon
CACCCCGAGCGGAAGCGCAACGAGGATAGCGCCAAAGACGAGGTAGAGTGTCCCGACGATTGCCGGGAAAATTCCCCCTGCCCTGCCAAGATCTTTTGGTGACTGCGTCAGGAACTCCCATGAGAGCGCGGGGAGACCATGTATAACAATATCCTGCAGCAGGATAACAAGAATCAGTACGACAATGATCGCGGCTGTTGTGATGAAACAAAACGCCACCTGTTCTGCTGTACGCGGGCTGATGCGGTCTTTGAAGAAGTATGCGGCACCGAGCACGACAAGGACGGGAAGTGCGATTGAAAGAGGGGCGATCATGATAAGTGCGATCACAACAAGAGACAGCCCGCAGATCACAAGAGGGCCGCGGAGCCGTGCAACAAGGTTCTTCAGAATGGTGCTCCGCGCGGGGGTGCTTCCCATCTGGCGTTGCCTGATGTTATTCAGGATAACGACTGCTGCCGTGTTGATGATCAGGGTGATTGCAAGCAGAATCACTGCGATACCGAACAACGCAGCGTAATGATCGCTTCCGACAGCTACCTCGCCCATCTCGATACCAAGGGTTCCCGTGAGCGTTCGGACCGGTGAAAGAATATTCCAGATCGGATCAGGGATGATTGCTGCGTTGCCCGTGACCATCAGAACCGCCATGGTCTCACCGATGGCGCGCCCGAACCCGAGGATGATTGCCGCCGTAATCCCCGAAAGGGCGCCCGGGACAATGACCCGGCTGATCGTCTGCCAGCGTGTGGCGCCGATAGCAAGTGACCCCTCTTTGTATTCCCTGGGTACCATGCCGATCGCATCCTCCGAAATACTGATGATCGTGGGGAGCGCCATGATGCCCAGCAGGATCGATCCCGCAAGCCACGTCTCACCGGTGGGGACATCAAACGTTGTTCGTATTGTATCGGTCAGTACGATCAGGCCAAAAAACCCGTAGACGACCGATGGAATGCCAGCGAGCAGTTCGATCGCCGGTTTGAGGATATTCTTTACCCAGAGCGGGGCGAGCTCGGCGATGTAGATTGCACACCCGATCGATAACGGGACTGCAAAGACCATCGCACCGAGCGTGACGAGCACAGTACCAACAATCAGGACAAAGATGCCGTACTCCGGCGGGGAACCTGTAGGATACCATGTGGTCCCAGTCAGGAATTGCACAATACCGGCCTGCTGGAAGACCGGCAGGCTGTCGCGGAGGAGGAACAACAGGATAAAAGAGATGGCAAGAATGGCAGAAAGGGCGGTCAGGAACCAGACAGTTTTGATCGCCTTTTCCTTTCGCTCACGTGAATGAGCTGATACAGGGATCTGAGGATCTCTTCTGGTACGCAAGGTTCCGGATTCTTCTATTGTACCGTTGTTCAGCTCCATAGAAAATAGTGGATTGGTTGGGGCATCTGTCAATGTGTTCAACCGATGTGTACGAACCCTTCTTCTTCAACGATCTTCTGTCCGTCGGGACTCCTGATAAAACCGATGAAGTCAGCGACAAGCCCGGAAGGCTGACCATTGGTGAACATGAACAGTTCACGGTTGATGGGATACGCGCCGGAGAGGACATTCTCTTTTGTTGGTGCAACTGCGGCGCTGGAATCGTTGTACCAGACAGGGAGGGCCTTCACATCGCTGGTCACAAACCCGATGGATACATACCCGATTGCACCGGGAGTCTGGGAAATGGTCTGGGCGACTGCCCCGTTGGAGTTCTTCTCAAGCATGGATTTTGTTGGGGGAGTTCCCTTTAGGATACCATTCGCATGCGTGTCAAAGAACTCACGGGTACCTGACGCACTGTCACGCCCGATGACCACGATCTGGTTGTTGGTGTCAGACACATGAGCACCAGGGATCTGATTCCACAGGGTAATCTTACCAGTGTAGATGTCTGCGACGGTGGTTGCCTGAATTCCCCTGATCGCGTTTTTGGGATTTACCACAATCGCAATGCCGTCCTTTGCAACAATATGTTTGACAAGGTCCGGGTATTTTGTGTTCTCGGTCGCTTTCAGATCCCGGGATGACATGCCGATATCAACCATCTTCTCTCCAATCTGCTGGATACCGACACCTGATCCGCCGCCGGATATCTGGATATCGGCGTCCGGGTGGGTCGCCATATATGCTTCGGCAGCTTTCTGTGCAATAGGAAGGACCGTGGTCGAGCCACTGACTTTTATGCTCTGCTTCTGTACCTGGGGAACCGCACCGGGTTTTTGCGTGGTATCGGTACAGCCTGCAACCGCGATTGCGATGACGAGCAGCGCAGCGAAGCTCAGCGTGATAAAAAGGCGGGGATTTGTTCGCTTGTTCATGGTGTTCAACCATACAATAACCGGCGGTAAATATACCCTTTTTCGATAGAGAATATAGTTATATATATATTGACCATTGAGAAATAGAGACATAGTGGAATTTTTCAGGAGGGAAGGGTGAATGGAAATCCGGAGAGTCCAGTTCACGGGCGGATCGTCATATGTCCTGACGCTGCCGAAAGACTGGGTGGACGCACAGAAGATCAAGAAGAACGATCCGATCGGGATTGAGATCCAGCCGGACGGGACGCTGCTTGTCACAAAGACCATTGAACACGAGCCCCTGCAGCGGAAACTGGAATTTCCTGTTGACGGGATCACCGAACCGGCGTACCTGTTCCGGCTCCTGATCGGTGCGTATATCTCGGGCATAACAACGATTACGATCACATCAAAGGAACGGCTGCCGCCGTTTGTCCGGGTGGTGGTGCGGGATTTCACCCAGATGACGATCGGGCAGGAGGTGATCGAAGAGGATGATTCGGCGATCACGTTAAAAGACCTGCTCAACCCGTCGGAGATGCCGTTTGCAAACACCATCAAGCGGATGTTTGTGATCGTAAAAGCGATGCACGAGGATGCAATCACGGCAATCAGGACAGGCAATCAGACGCTTGCTGCTGATGTGACCGCCCGCGATAATGACGTCGATCGCCTCCACTGGCTCATCGCACGCCAGACCCATATGATCTTGTCCAACACGGCGCTCTCAAAAAAGATGAATGTCCCCCCACGCATGGCCGTGCATTACTACATCATCAGCCGGATTATCGAGCGGATTGGCGATCACGCGGAGCGGATTGCACAGAACGCGGGTGCCATCCGGAAAAAAGAGATCGACCCCGCCATCATAACAAAAATCCTGAAAGCGAGCGAGCTCTCGGTCGGCATCTTTGACCGGAGCATCGTCTCCTTTTTCAATAACGACCTGAAAAAGTCGGACAAAAACATTGAGTCCGTGAAGGTGCTTGAAGCCCTGTGCGGGGAGATCAACAACCTTGTCATCCAGCAGGAGACTCCCGATGCCATCGCGCTCGGGTACATCACGGAGAGCGTCAGGAGGGCCGGGGAGTATGCCGCAGATATCTCGGAGAACGTGATCAATTATCTGGTCGGGGATGAGCTGACCATGTCAGGAAAGCCCGCGCGAAAATGAGGGGGCTCTACTGTCGTTATGGAAAAGGTGCCATAATTGCGAAGAACACGGTATAAGGTTTTTTTAAAACTCCCCGTCCTGCTCAAAACTCCTGCCGTACCGGATTGCGAGCTCTGCCTTGTAGAGCTCCCTGCCAAGGTATGCGGCATGGTCGAGCAGCGTGACATCGCCGTTTTTCAAAATTGTGTAAAAGACGTCCTGCCACCTTATCCCCCGGATGGCACGCCCGTTGATCGCGGCAACGACCGTATCGCCCTCGATCCCGATCCTGAAGTTGCCTTTCGGGTCGTACTCGATCTCGTCCGGCATCGGTTTTGCCCGTGCGACCGTGGCGTATTCGACCGGGGGCTCGCGCCGGCGCCGCTTCTCTTTGATCGTGAGCAGGTCGATGCCGAGGTCCTTTGGGTACGGGCGGTGGCAGGCAAGTGCCATCATGTCGGTCGCCCGCCGCATCTCGCGGACCGAACCCTGCGTTTTATCCGAGTGCTCGCTGGAGAAGATTACCGAAGCGTTCAGTTCCATGGCGATTCCTGCAAGGACCGCGTTCATCCCGATTGAATCTGCATCGAGGAGCTCCACCACATTCCCGGCACCAAAGAAGAGCGGGTACGGTGATTTTTTGAACCTTTTTAAGGAAGCGGTGAGCCCGGATCCTGCCGGCTGGAGGAGCGGATCGGCGATGATGCAGGTGATCCCCGCTTTTCTTGCAAGAGCAATGTTGTGGTCAAGCGTATGGTCATCCGGCACGACGACTGCCGCAGCACCGGCCCGCGCAACCTCGGCCCCGGCCAGCGGGATGTTCTGTGACTGGAGCGAGAGGATGATGTCTGCCCTCCCGATCGCCGCCCGGATGAGTGCCGGATCCTGCGTATCAGCGGCGAGCGGGCGGTCGATATCCCCGATCGCGCCAAACACCCGCTTCACATCATCCGGCGTGGCATCGAACCCGAAGCCGAGGTCCACGATGTCGGCACCCTGTGCAAAAAACCGCTCCACGTCACCGCGGATATCCTCGCGCCGGTGTGCGTCCATAATCTCGGCGAGCACCTTCATCCGCGATGCCCCGCCGATCTTTATCCCCCGGATCAGGTAATCAAAGGCCGCCTCCCGCTCCAGCTGTTCGATTTTTCCGTACGCCTCCTCCGCCCTCTTTGCCGCAAGAAATTCGTCGGCAGGAACCGTGCGGGAGAGTGTGATCGTACCAAGCAGCGGGAGCACGAGCGCGAGGTCTGCAGCGTGACGGGGCCCCCGGTAGATGGGAATGCCGGTCTCCCGTTCGACCTGCGCAAACAACGCGGTGCACATGCCTGATACGATCACCATGTCGTAATTGCCCTTGTTGATGAGCATGTGGAGCTGGTGCGGCGTCAGAAAGGATGCGATCTCTCCGGTCACGGCCACGTCTGCATCAAAACCCTTTGCGGCGGATCGGACAACCGCTTCCGTCGCGGAGCCCGTAGGGAGCAGGATACGCATAAGTTCCCTTAATATCCGATAGATAAAAAAGATATGATCTGATGCTGACCTGCGACTTCCACGTGCATACGAACTTTTCCAAAGACGGTGAGAGCAGTGTGGAAGAGATCCTGCGGCGGGCTGAGGAGGTCGGGCTGGATGCAATTGCGATCACCGACCATGATACTGTTGACGGTGCCAAGAAGGCGATGAGCTGCGCAAAGGGGGTGCTTGTGATCCCCGGCATCGAAGTCTCCACCCGGCAGGGGCACCTCATCGTGCTGGGAGTCACCGAGATCATCCCTTCAGGTCTTGACGTGGGCGAGACAGTCAGAATTGCCCGCAGCCTTGGCGCCGTCCTCATCCTCCCGCACCCGTACCATGTCTGGAGGCATGGTGTCGCGCGGAAACGGAAGGCGGGGATGGCGATTGTGGACGCAGTCGAAACGTTCAACAGCCGGTATATCGTCGGCTCTGCGAACCGGAAGGCCGCGCGGATCGCCCGCCGGCTCGGCAAACCCTGTGTCGGGGGCAGCGATGCCCACAATGCCCGTTTTGTCGGCTTTGGCCGCACCTTTGTGGAGGCTGAACTGACGGTCCCTGCCATCCTGCAGGCAATCCGCGACGGCAAGGTCTCGTCGGGCGGACGCAAAACGCCGCTTCGCACCTATACCCGCCAGTCGCTGAAGAGCACGTGGAGAAGGATCGCACGGTTCACACGGCGCGTGCGTCTGAAATGAGGCTTGCATTTCGCGTTTCCTATATCGGAACACGGTTCTTTGGCTCGCAGATGCAGGCTGCCCAACGTACGGTGGAGGGCGAGGTTGTCGCTGCGTGCCGCCGGCTCGATCTTTTTTCGGATTTCCGCGAGGCGGGTTTTCTGTCTGCCGGGCGTACCGACCGGGGCGTGCACGCACGACGGCAGGTGGTCGCATTTTCGACCGAATTTCCCGACCGTGCAAAAAGTGCGCTCAACATCCAGCTCCCCCCGGACTGCTGGTGTACCGGATACGCTGAGGTGGTCCCGGAATTCCACCCGCGGTATGATGCCCGTTCGCGGACGTACCGCTATTATTTCTCCACCCCGCCCCCGGACCAGGATGCGATGAGGCGGTCAGCGCAGCATTTTCTGGGGAATCACAACTTCACGAACTTTGCCCGCGTGCGGGGCAGGAACCCCAATCGCACGGTCCTGTCGGTCGCAGTAGGCGAAAAGAACGGTTTTGTGTACTTCGAGGTGACCGCAGACAGCTTCCTGTGGCACCAGGTCCGGAGCATGGCGACTGCACTCGGGCGGGTTGGAATGGGCGAGGCAGACGAGGGATCGGTCGTCGCCCTGCTCGAAGAGCCGGCGGATCACATGGTCCCACCGGCACCGGCAGAAGGGCTCATCCTCTGGGACACGGACTGCAAAATTGCGTTTACGCCCATGCGGGTTGATGACCGGAGTGCATCGTATCTCGACTACCTGCGCCGCCACCACGCGCTCATGGAACGGGTCTGCGGGGTGCTGGGCGGCGGAGAACCCCCCTATGAACGCGATCGAGACCCATGACCTGACCCGGTACTACGGGGACCTCTGTGCAGTCAACCACCTCTCCCTGTCCGTTGACCATGAGGTGTTTGCCCTTTTAGGTCCCAACGGGTCGGGCAAGACGACGACGGTGCTTATGCTCACCACCATGCTCCGCCCCACGGAAGGCACCGCGACGGTCTGCGGGCACGACACCGTCCGGGACGGGGAACTGGTGCGCCGTTCTTTAAGTTATGTCCCGCAGGACATGGCGGTGGACATCAAGCTGACCGGGCGGGAGAACGCGCTGCTCTTTGCCCGGCTCTACGGGGTCACTGCCCCAAAGGATCGTGTTGACGAGCTGCTGGCAGTGATGCAGCTCTCCGACCGTGCGGACGAGCTTGTGAAGGTCTATTCAGGCGGGATGCGCCGGCGCCTCGAACTCGTGCAGGCGCTCGTGCATGAGCCCGAAGTCCTCTTTCTGGATGAGCCGACGCTTGGGCTCGATGTCGCCGCCCGCGCCACGATATGGGAGCACATCACGGCGCTGAAAAAAGGGGGCATGACCATCTTTGTCACGACGCACTACATGGACGAGGCAGACCGGTTCTGCGACCGTGTCGGCATCATCAGCAGGGGGATGCTCCTAGCCCTTGGTTCCCCACCGGACCTCAAGGCCCGCCTCGGCAACGATGTGATCACCGCTCATATTGACGGGACATTCAGGGATCCTGGGGTAGACGGCATCATGCTCTTTGCGTTTGCCAGTGACGAGGCATCATTCCTTGCGGAGAACGGGCGTGAGGCGCTCCCCGTCCTTGCAGATGCGTTCACACGAGCTGGTATCAAAGTGCGGGCTCTCGCACTGCGGGAACCAACCCTGGATGACGTCTTCCTTCATACGGTCGGGACGCCCGAGGAGCCGGCAGGATTTGACCAGACAAAGTTCAGGACGATGCTGCGGAGGAGACGATGAGGGGGGTTGTCTGGTACATCGAGCGTGACTTCCTGCGCTGGGTGCGGGGGAGAGTTGCGGTCTTCTCTGCCCTTGTCATGCCTGCCGCATGGCTGATCTTTGTCGGGCTTGCGCTGCCCATCCGGTTCACCGACAACTATCTGGACTTCATCACGCCCGGAATCCTTGTCATGACCATGCTCTCGGCAGGGCTCTCGGGCGGGACGCTGCTCATGTTTGACAAGATCCTCGGTTTCTTGAACAAGTTCCTCGCCCTTCCCTCGCCACGGGAGGACATCCTGTTTGGCAAGATCCTGTTTGTGAGCCTGCGGGGGCTGATCCAGGCGACGATCATCCTTGTCATCGCGGTGCTGATCGGGGCATCGGTGTACAGCCCCCTGCAGTACGGGCTCACGTACCTGATCCTGTTTTTATTCGGGGTTCTCCTCTCCGCGTTTGCGACAACGCTTGCACTGTACCTGGAAGACCATGACTCGTTTGCGGCCGTGAACACGATGATCTCCATGCCTCTCTTCTTTACCTCGAGCGCCCTGATGCCTTATAGTGTCATGCCGGGCTGGCTGCGTGTCATTGCGATGGCAAACCCGCTCAGCTACGCGATCGATGCAATCCGGGCGGTGAATGCCGGTGCCCTTCCTGTCGCCCAGATCGCCTCGCTCATGATCCTGGGGGTTGTCGTCACCGCGGTCAGCGTGCAGGTCTTCCGACGGGTGACGGTTTAGGAACGTGCATGATTGGTTCGCGGCGCTCCTGTTGAGGCAGGCGAATGTGGTTTCAATAACCCCGTTTCCTGTCATCCATGATAAAAAACCGTTCATTTTGCTCCTGCCCCCGTCCACCCTATCGGTTTTTTTTCAAAAAACCGGAACTTGCCTTCAGGAACGGAGATCTCAAACCGTGCCCCCACCCCAAAGGCTCCTGTCTCCCGGATCGAAAGGGCGGTGATGCCAAGGATCTCCCTGGATAAAAACAGCCCCATCCCCGTATGGTGCCCGAACCCCTTTTCAAAGATCCGTTCCTTTTCGGACGCCACAATCCCGGTTCCATTATCTTCGTATACAACCGTGAGGGCCGATCCAGCGCTCTGATAAAAAAAAGAGATTTTGCTGACGCGTTCACCATGCCGGAGGGAATTGTCGATCAGGTTTGAAAATATTTTCTCAAGGAGAGGATCAGCGTAGATTTCGAGACCGTCAAGCGCTGCGTCCAGGGTGATTGTCCCCAACGGATGTGCCCGTTGTGCGGATTGGATTAATGTTTCCACCCGCTGCCATTGAGGGGCATGGACCCCGATCTCCTCGTAGTCCCGGGCGAATGCAATCTGGCGCTCAATATTGTGTACCAGGACTTCTTCCTTTGCAAGAAAATCAAGCATGGCCGGATGAGAAGGACTCGCTTTTGCGACATCGATATACATCAGAAGTGCAGAGAGCTGGTTGTTGATATCGTGACGGGTAATGCTTGACAGGAGCTTGAGTTTTTTATTCGCCTCAACCAATGCTTTCCGTGATTCCTGCAGCAGGGTATTGCGTGCAATCAACCCTTTTTGTAATACGATGATACGGTCAGCAATACTGCCAACAACGACGGCAACCAGACAGAGTATCAGTGCACGGATGAGCGACTCAATATTAAGCGCTCCGGTGAGTATATAATCGTTGATTATGGAAAAGCCGCTAAAAAAAACCGCAAACCAGATGGCCTTCTTCTGGTACCAGAGCCCGGCAAGGACGATGATTAAGTAAAAAAAATTGGTATACACGACGGAAATGTCCAGGATGAGGTGAACGACAATTTCGAGGATGACACCAATGATCACGACACCTGCAAAGATGAATGGCTTTGGTGTGGTGAGGGAATCCCAGTACGAAGATTCTGCGGTTTCATTGGGTTTTTTTTCATCCGTTGACATGGTGCCTGGCTTTTTTGACAACGACAATCATCCGGCGACCGATATCCCGAATAGTAAACAGGGACATCTATTATTTTCATATCTATTTTTTCACAGGATAAAATCTATTGTTTTATTCTTGCATCCCAATAGATGGCACGCAGGCCACAATCAACCTGATCAGGGGATCACCGGAGGCAAAGGTCCCGAAGAGTACGGTCAGTATCGCCGCTACCCGTTCGGCTGGCGGGGTATCAATGGGTAGAGGTGTTTGATAGTGCGGTTCCTGCTGCAAGAAAAGATCCGCGGTATCAGGTTCGGAGTGATGTTGCCGGTACCAGGGCATTCTCCCTCTTCTGGTAGTTGTACGTGACCCCTTCCTCCATTTCTTTCAGCGGAAACATGCCCCCCCGTCCAGGGAACCGCTCACCGATATCTGCTGAAAGGTCCGGGGCCGGTACCTGTACTGGAACACAGTGTGGCGAACGGTGCCAGATCACAACAGGAGCGCGGCCATGATCCCGACAGCACCAGATCATAATGGTACCTGCCACCCCGCGGTAGCCGTGCATGATGATGCTGGTTGCCGCCTCGTCCCCCGCTGCATGTCAGGGGTCATGGCAGGATCGACACCGGGTCGGCACCTGCGCTCGAGCGGCAACTGAACCGTATGATGAGGACGATCAGGGTAATCAGGCCATCGTTATCGGATAGATGTGGATGAAAGGAACGATACCATCCATGAATTCCGCGTTGATTCCAGTGCTACCTTGTCAGGCGAATTCCGGTATCAGTAATTTCAATGATGATATCGCCGGTCTCTTCTTTTAATTGATTGAGTTCCTTCATGAGATCCCGTATTTTCCATTCGCTGTCCCGCGTTGCGATGGTATAGGGGTTCTGGGTCCGCGGGTTCTCGGGCGTGATGGCAACGAGTTCACAATGGCTGCGTTTGTGCAGGATCTGGAACCCGGTAATGGTATCGAGGTTAAGGGAAATGGTACCCTGCGGGGACCGAAACGTTATACTGCGGCTCAGAACGAACCCCCTCCCTTTGCGCTCGTATATATTTTGTGCTCCTGCAGATCAATCCGGTATTTGGTGGGATGTTCGATCAGGTCGTCAACATGAATTCTCATCTGATTAAATTCTTCGTCAGAAAAAAAGTCGTGCATCTCCTTTTTGTTTTCATGCCAGACAACTTCTACACCGGTATCAGTTTTTTTTGCACTTATGATCGTCTGCATCGTATTCCATTGTGCAATAAAATGATATCAAACTAATGGATCGGGAAGAAAAATATAATTGGATCTCCGGTATGGTAAATTTTTTTTTAGCAGGGTGGGGCGGGATGCCGTATGGGGCAAAAAATCGTGATGCAGATTTGTATGGTCCGGGACAGCGGCCCGTTATGTGTGAGTATGGCACAAAATTGTCCTACACCGCGATCATCTGATCCGGAAACTGAACCGATCTTTCATCTGAGGTCACCATGGTTTGTAGTGTCAGTGTCTGCCGGATGCACTTGGACGCCAGAAAACCACAATCCGCATCGATGACGATCGGTTCGCTCCTTGACTCCCTGCCGGCAATATCTCCGACACATTGTCTGATGGCGGGTGCGCCATTCAGGAAGATGACTTCCCCGTTGCTGTTGGAGACGACAAGGTTGATACAGACATTATGGGCGGTGTCATCGCCGGTATTGGTGATGGTCGGGGTCAACTGGCGGCAGGTCAGTCCACAACTTGCCTGGGGTCCGGGCTCGAGAAAAAAATCCACTGGCTTTTTTTCAAGAACCGGGGTGGACTCTGTATCCGGTGGTGCGGTAGCCGGCATGACCCGCATTGTATCCAGTGAAGGGGTTTCCTGGTGGAGCGGGAGGGTTGTCTCACTGCCACCTTGCGGTTGAAGAAGAACGACAATGGCAATGACACAGATCATGAGGACGAGAAAGAAGACTGCAACCCCCACCATCACCATCGCCTTTTTTCCCGATAGTGCGGATCCGGGTTCTTTTTCCCTCTTGGGAGCCGGTGTCATCATGCGGTGATCCAACATATTTTGTTCTGATTCGTGTACCATAGGTGATGATGGAATAATAACATGTCAGAAAAGTGCAGGATCCGCCGATATACTGTCGGGCCGGTACCCATCATGTGCCGCGCCGCTGCGTCCGGTATCATTCCAACCCTTCCCGTGCAGCATGGATGCAGGATGGGGAACCGATGCGGCTCATCAGGCACGTGGGGGTGAAAAGAACGCAATTTCCATAAAACCGGTAGGTAAATTTTTTTTAAATTTTTCCGGATTTTTTAAAATATTCTCTCCACTGTTATTTTTTTTAAAAAGACTGCAGCTTCATCAGGTTTCCTCGGGAGACGAAAAAAAAAAATATCTGCATCTTACAGCAGTTTTGTCTCTTCGGTTGGTTTTGGCACTTTAATGACAAGAACACGAAATACCGTCGTGCTCTCGTTCATCCAGCGGTGCGGGATGCGTGCCGGGCTCTCCACAAGCATGTCCCTTTCGACCGTCTGCTTCTCGTTGCCGATCTCGACAACACCGGTTCCTTCAAGCGTATAGAAGAAGACATCGACCGGTGTGATGTGTTTTTTCAACGATTCACCCGGCTGAAGGGTGATGACGACCGCCATTGCATGGGGCGATTCGTAGATCTTCCGTGCATCCACGTGGTGCGGGTTGGGCCCCGGCTGAACCTTTTTCACATCCGTTATTTTCATGATCCGTCCACCGTACCGGGACATATGTACGGGGTACATGAAAGCAGTTCGGATTTCATTGTGCCGATCCCGGTACATTCCACGAACCGTCGGAGTGGTTGCCCGCGTCCTGTCCGTGCCACGATCCCCATGCTGATTGTCACATGAGGGCGGGTGCCCGGGCACCATTGCAGGAAAATATTAAGGCTGTACAAAGCAGGCGCAGTGGCACATACCCCCCGCCCGTCTGCCTCTTTTTTGCCAGCCGGTCTCCCGTCAGGGCAGCAGGGAAAGATCATAGTCCTTGTATCGGGAGAATGAACCGCTCATCATCGCTGCCGGGGTTGTTCACGAGCGGCGAGACCGGGTAGGCTTCCATCTCACCGTGCGGGTACGGCGCGAGGATCTTTGTGAGGTCGTCAGCAGCAAGCACGTCATTGGAGACCCAGCGTGTTTCATTGTCACGATCAAGGATCGCGGGCATGCGGTTATGGATGGGGGCCACCAGCTCGTTCGGCCCGGTCGTGATGATCGTGTAGGTCGCATACCCTGTCCCCTGAGGGTCATGCCAGATGTCATAGAGTCCCGCAAAGGAAAAGACCGGAACCTCCCGCAACCGGATGTAAAACGGGGTTGTGTGTGCCCCGTCCTTCTTCCACTCGTAAAACCCGCTCGCAGGAACGAGGCACCGCCTGCTGTTCAGCAGGCCCCGGAACGACGGTTTCTCTGACAGGGTCTCTGCCCGTGCGTTGATGAGGTGCTTTGATTCTTTTTTGTCTTTGACCCAGTGCGGGACCAGCCCCCACTCCATCATCACTGCCTCGCTGCGCTCGCGCCGCACGATCACCGGCATCATGCTGCCCGGTGCGATGTTGAAGTGCGAGCGGAAACCGAATGCGGGTTCAGTGACGCGGAACCGTGATCCCATGTCATCGATGCAGATAAGTGAGTACCTGCCGCACATTGTACATGTCTCCTGATCGTTGCAGAATTATCAATATTGCGACACGCTCTTACTCCCTTCCGCGGTCGTGCGTTATCGCTGCGAATGGAGCGGGATCGGTACTATCATTTTCCCTGAGTGCATACAGTACCACCGGGACCGGAGATACGGATGACAAAGATCACGCAATACAGTTCAGTCAATCTTATCCCACAGGCCGGGGTGGACCCAAAAAAATGGAATGCCCTTCCTTTGCCTGGTGTTGTTGACCGGACGAAAAAAGCCATAGAAAACCGCGGGATACAAGTAATTCTTGCCAAGACCGGAGATGAGGCACTGGCGGTTCTCCGGACCCTCATCCCGCCGGGTGCGGAGGTGATGAATGGTTCCTCGACCACGCTTGCCGAGATCGGGTATGAGGATCTGATTGCGGGGGGAAGATCGGGGTGGAAGAACGTGCATGATCTGATTATTTCGGAAAATGATGACGCAAAACGGGCAGAACTGCGGAGACGATCCGTCACTGCGGATTATTTCATCTCGGGGGCAAACGCAATCGCGGAGTCCGGCGAGATCGTTGCCTGTGATGCGAGCGGAAGCCGCGTGGGGGCCTGGCCGTTTGCCGCGGGTCACCTGATCCTTGTGGCCGGGACCAACAAGATCGTCCCCACGCTTGACGATGCCCTGCACCGGGTCTGGCACTATGCGTATCCTCTGGAGGACGCCAGGGCAAAGATGGCATACGGAACCCCGAGCGTGATCGGGAAATGTGTCATCCTCGCCCATGAGAAGAACAAAGGAAGGGTAACACTGGTCCTCATCAGAGAAGCGCTGGGATATTAGGAAGGAATAGTCTTTTCTATACCCCTCATGAACGACGTATATATGCCCTGAAAAAAAATCTCATCCGGACGAGCATGAAAAACCACCGCTACGTCGACCTGAAAGCCATCGCATGGCATGCGATGGAAAAGTACGGCTTTACCCCCCGGTTCCCAACGCCCGTTATCCGGGAAGTCAACGCCATCCACGAAAGGACGTTTCCTGCGGGTCAGAACGACACAGGGGACCTGCGCACGCTCCTCTGGTCGTCCATCGACAACCACGACTCCATGGACCTCGACCAGCTGGAATTCTGCGAACGCGGGCAGGACAAAGAGATCCGTGTCAGGGTCGCAATCGCCGATGTCGACGTCTACATAAAAAAAGAATCGCAGACCGACCAGCACGCAGCCCATAACGGAACCTCGGTCTACACCGGCATCGAGACCTTCCCCATGCTGCCCGAGAGGCTTTCTTATGGCATCACATCCCTCCTGCCCGGCCAGGATCGCATCGCAGTCGTTATCGAGTACGCGGTCCTCCCTGACGGAGGTTTTCGCCCCCTCGGCGTTGAGCGGGCCCTCGTGTGCAACAAGGCAAAACTTGTCTATGAGGAAGTGGGGGAATGGCTGGAGGGGACCGGGCCCATCCCCCGGTTAGTACAGGAAATCCCCGGGCTCGAAGAGCAGATTCACCTGCAGAACGAGGCCTCGCAGCTCTTACGAAAACAGCGGCGGGAACTGGGAGCTCTCGAACTGGACACCATTGAAGCGGAGGCAATCGTTGAGGAGGGCCTGGTCACGGATCTTGTCGTCAGGAGGCAGAACATGGCGCGATGCGTGATCGAGGAATTCATGGTCGCCGCCAATGGAACCATGGTATCCTCCCTCGGGAACGCCGGCATCGCCATGATACAGCGGGTTGTACGCACACCCAGAAACTGGGGTGGGATTGTCATGACGGCCGCAGCCTACTGCGAGAACCTGCCATCTCAACCGGATGCAAAAGCGCTTGCAGGATTTCTCATCAGGCAAAAAGAAGCCGATCCCGAACGCTTCCCCGACCTGTCCCTGACAGTCGTGAAACTGCTTGGTCCTGGTGAATACATGATGCTTGAACCCGGCGCACCGCCAACCGGCCATTTCGCCCTCGCCGTTATCGACTACACCCATGCCACAGCCCCGAACAGGCGCTACGTCGATGTCATCAATCAACGGCTGGTAAAATCCGTCCTTGAGAGGGGAAAAAGCCCCTATACACCGGAAGAACTCATCGAACAGTCCGCATGGCTGACAGACCGGGAGAAAGCGGCCAAGAAGGTCCAGCGCTTCATGCGAAAAGCCGCAGCCGCGGTGCTCCTCCGCGACAGGATCGGTGGAACCTTCGATGCACTGGTCACCGGTGCATCGGACAAGGGGACGTATGTCAGGGTCATTTCACCGCCTGCTGAAGGCCGGGTCGTGCAGGGTGAGCAGGGCCTGCGGGTTGGCCAGAAGGTCACCGTACGCCTGGTACACGTGGACCCGTATAACGGCCACATCGACTTTGAATGCATCGGCAGCCTGAAATGAACGAATCAGATAAAAAGGGAAAAAGACCCATCCTGCAGGCCATCCGGTTCATCAGACTTGGTTTTTTCCATATCAGATACAATGCATACCGCCGTGCTTCATCGTTTTCTTTTGAGTAAAACAATAGCAAGCAGCACAACAGCAACAAGGCCGGTCGCGCCTATTATTATATACTTGAGGATCGGGGACCCCGTCAAAGGAGTTTCAGCAGGCTCTGGTGCAGGCATCTGGCTGGCACGTGATCCGGTATCGCTGGAGGTATCCATGTTGTTCTCGCCTGCCCCCGGCCTGGGGCGCACACCGGGTACTGCCATCGTTGGTTCATACGTCACCGGAGTAGTTTCCTGAGGTGATACATTAAATGCTTGAGTCGGTACTGGGGTTGTCTTTGTCACCTGAGGTGTTGCAGAGGGATCAGAGGATTTGACCGTGATTACTGCCGATGCTGTCGTCGTGGCGCCCTGGTCATCTGTGACTGTCAGTCCAATATACTTGGCCCCCGGGGTCGAATAGGAATAGGTAACGATAGGTCCGGACTTTTCTACGCCCGTTTCAAAGAAGGTCCATAAAAACGTGAGCTTTCCGCCTTCAGGGTCTCTGGAGCTGGACGCATCAAAGGTAATTGTCTCACCGGTAACTGTGGATCCCGCGCTTTTGATAATTTTTACATCAGGGGGTAAATTTGCCGATACCGAAGCGCATATGCTGCAGAGAACAAGAAGACAGAGAACAATCCAGAGTAACCGCAACTGTGACGTCATGTCCGATCACGATCCATAAGAACTCATTACAGCAGCGATGCAATAAATGTTTAGAAATGGTTTTCTACTCAACGGAAAACTACCGGTACATCGACAGGTGGATAACAGGGCGAGTATAATGGCGTGACGCGATTCCACGACGTGGTGTGCAGCATTCCTGCGCGGAATTAATGTCGGGGGACATCATGTGCTGATGACGGATGATTGCATCAGCGATAGGTATTGCCAGGATTCAAGACGGTAACAAGCGAAAAACATTCCATGAATAACGGAGCATTCCCCCAAATCCGCCCAGTCCCCACAGCATCGGCACGTGAATGCGGGTGAAGCGTGGCTCGCCAATGGTGAAGAGACAAATAGTACCCAACAGTCATCGGCACCCCCGGGCACCGATCCCCCTAAAAAGCATATCAACCCGGACAACACAGAGATGAGAAGAGCCTGTGGTCATATGAGCAACCTGTACCTGGACAGCGGTGAAACCATTATCCTGACCTCGCCAAAGGTCAGTTTCAACGCTGTACTGTACGATGTGATGCTGACTACCCGGCGCCTTATCCTTGTTGACAGCGCATATACGCGGTTTGAGCCACAGATGATCCCGTTTACGACCATACTGTCGGTAACGGCAGGAAAGGTTGCCACCGGTGAGCCGGTGATCACCCTCACCCTTACCGACACAGGCAGCACCGGCGATGTGCAGCAGATGAACCTCATATTCTCCCAGCAACCCGGTGAACAAAGAAAGCGGGAACGCGATGAGTGGTTAAGAAAACTCATGGGACATATCGTATCGGCACGCCAGCAGACACTCAGCGCCGATATCCCCCCCTCCCCCGCCGGCCAGGAACCAGGAATACGGCCCCCGGGGGCAATCCCGCGCCCGATCGAGATGGCCTTCCCCCGCAAACTGATTATTGAGACACCACCGGAACAGGAGGAGCCTGTCATACTTCCCGATCAGCCCGAACTTTCGGTTGTTCCGGAAGAAGAACCAGAACCAGCGGCAACAATTACCCCATCAGCTCAGGTAACCGGAGAACCCCCGGTTGTTCCAAAAGAAGAATTAGCATTTCCGGAAACGATTGTATCTTCAGCTCCGGCAGGTGAAGAACTCCCCTTTATTCCAAAAGAAGAACCAGGATCACCGGATGCCGCGACTCCTCGTGCTCCGGCAGTTGAGGAGGCAACGGCTATTGCTGATGAACCGTCAGGATCGTTTCACCTGTTTACTGTCGCAGCATGGGCAGTGCGGGGGTCATCGGTTGCTTTTGATGAAAAAATTGGATCACGGGAAACGGCACCCCCTGCAGCTCCGGCAGGTGAAAAGCGACCGTTTGTTCCAGAAGAAGAACCAGGATCAGCGATACTATTGGCACCTGCGCCAGGTGAAGAACCCGCGGCCTTTCCAAAAGAAGAACCACACCCTTCGGATACGGCACTCCCCCCCCCTCCATTTGCCGGGGTGACCGGGCAACCGCCTGCGGAGGAGGCGCCGCCCCAGGTCCCGCAGTCCCCTTCCGCGCCGCCACCCGCACCCCGTTCCGGGCGGCACGCGGTCATTGCGGTGACCGCACTCATCATCATCATCCTTGTGATGGCGGGTGGAGTGTTTCTCCTCTCACATTACGTACCGTCAACAAATGAAGAATTCCCTGCACCGGGGGTCACACCAGTTCCCACAATTCAGCCAGTCTCCCCGACTCCCACGATCCCGCCGACTCCGGCACCTCCCGGAATTATCATCCCACAGGATGGTGTCTGGGTACGGGTGACGTGTAACGGGACATTTGTCGGTTGGGTCGGCAATCCGGGTTCCCTGCAGCACGTGCGTGGCACCGGCGACCGGTTCTACAGGATAATAAAAAGTACCAGCCTTGTGGAGGCATCGTTCCAGAAACAGGACAATTCAGGAGAGACCCTCGCAGTTGAAGTCTATAGGAACGGTGAGATGATTGAGCGTCGCACCGTCCGGGCTCCGATGGGTGAAATTGCATTTATTATCAATCCAAAGACTACAAATCCGATTGGCGCCTTCCCTGTTATCACCAGCTCAGGGCAATGAACCCGGTTTTTGTAGCTGCCAGGTCCCTTGCTCTGCACACAACCATCCCTGTCGATGCATTGTGCCGGTGAAGGGTGCTCCACCGGTTGCCATACATGCCGGTGATGCCGGGACCGTTGTTTTATGGAATAAACCGGCTCTTTTTTCCTGTGAAGATGTGCTGCATCCGGACTGACGTATGTGCGGTGGCCATGCATCACATCCGCACCGAGTAGCCTGCTCCCGCAAGGAAGCGGATCACCGTATCGTCCCAGGCCGCGTCATTTTGCTCGTCGATGTTGTTGATGCACTGTTCGAAAAGCCGGCTCAGGATTGCATCATCAGAAACGAGATGCCGCTGGTACATGATCCGCCCGGCTCTTCTCCCCCGGAAATCCAGGATGAGCAGACGCCAGCAGCCGTATTCCCTGCAGATCTCGGGGCGTGTCAGGTGGACGGTGCACCAGGCTTTCCCGCTCTTTTTGTCATGCCGGAAAAAGGGGCATGCCTCGGGAAGTTCCTCAAAAATGCTGCGGTCAAGAAAGATCCCGACTTTGTCAGGGTCAACCGTTACTTCTGTTTCCTCGCCGGTGTACTCGTTGCGCACCAGAAAACGGTACTCCCCTCGTTCTTCTTTTATTGTGTGGACCAGACCAAGGTGGCTGCAGCACTCGCCGCACTGCTGGCACTCGAAAGGCATAAAACACCCTCTCCTAAGACCTTCGTGATGATATACACGTTCACATCACCTTATGGTATCCTTTCCTTGCAGAAGGGGGACGGACAGACATTCCGTCCCCTTTTCCATGCAGCGCACCAGCTTGTTTTATGCCGGAAGAGGGTCCCGTCGCATCGGGGCGACATTGGCTCCTTCCATCTCCCCCTCCGCCCATGCGAACCGCTCGCGGATCGTGGGGGGGAGCTCGTGCTCGTCGATCGGGACAAATCCGTAATGGCTGTAGAACCCGGTGAGGTTTTTTACCGAGTGCATGTAGAGAGTGTGATGCCCGCATGCCTCGACCAGGCCCCACATCGCCGCGTTCGCGTACCCGTGCCCCCGCTGGCTGACCGGGGTGAAGACGCCGTCCACCTCGAATCCGTCCGGGTGCCGCTTGTGCCGGGCTAAGGAGACCGCCTGCCCGTTGAGAAATACCGCAAAGATGCGGTCGGTCGCAACATCCCCTTTGATCTGGTGGTAGTCGACCCAGAGGGCATCGGCGAGTGGGAATTCTGCGGATAAGAGCTCCTGCACCAGCGTGCCGGTGCTGTGCCGCACGCCGCTTTGCCCGGAATCCGCATGGCGGGGAAACGCGGGTGCGTCTGCAGAGGTGCCCTCGATCCGGTACCCGTCAGGCGGGACATGGATCACAAACCGTGCCCCTTTCCCTTCCGTCCCGGTCTCCTTTATCGTCATGCCGGTCACCTCGATGACCTGCCGGCAGATGAAGAGCCCGATCCCCGCGTGCTGCATGGCATCGTACTCGAAGATCTGCTGTTTCTTCTCCGCCGGGATCCCGGTGCCGTCGTCTTCGACCACAAGGTCGAGCCCGTCCGGGGTTACGTGATATGTCACGACGATGTTCTTCACCTTCCCCCCGTGGCGCAGGCAGTTTTCCACAAGGTGGGAAAGGACATCGGCAAAGAGGGGGTCTGCGTAGACCTCGAGCCGCCCGGCCCAGTACCGGATAAAAACCCCGCCGGTATCCGCAGGCAGGCGGGCAGATTTGAGCGCCTGCTGGACACCCAGCCAGACAGGCGGTGACGTGCCGAGGTCTTTGTAGGACTTCGTGAGGAGGAGCTGGCGGGCGATGTTCTGCGCAAGGGTCCGGATGCGTTCGAAATATCCGCGTATGCCGGCAGCGGGGCCCTGTGCATTGGCTTCATCGACCGACACGATGATCCGGTCGATGGTGCGGTGGATATGGTCGGTCGACATGCGTGACAGGAGGTTGAGCTTGTCGTTTGCGGCTTTCAGCGCGTGCTCGGCATGGACGCGGCCCGTGATATCGGTAAACGTGAGGATCGCTCTCCCCTCCGGGAGCGAGGCGGCAGAGACAAGGACGATGAGGGAGTTGCCGTTCTCCAGCGCAAATGCCGTCTCTGCAGCGTAGACCTCCCCTTCGCGGGAGAGGCGCTCAAAGAATTTCTGCTCTTCGTCCCCGCCCCAGAACGCGGTGAGCGGTCTGCCTTTGAGATCGGCAGGCCTGCGGTGGAGGTTCTCTGCCGCCTTCCAGTTGATCGCCTCGATCGTCCGGCCCCCGCCGGCAGTGGAGATGAGGATGCTCCCCCCTTCCGAATGGTCAAAGAGCCCCACATAGAGGTCTTCCTGCTCACGGAGCCGGCGGGTGAGGGCGGCGATCAGCCACCCGATCACGACCACCACGAGCGTGCGCACCAGCGCCTCGACAACGGTGGCCGGTGAACTGCCGGCGATCAGGACAACCATCAGGAAGTACAGCCCCCCGATGCACCCTGCGATGAGGGCGCCTTTTCGCGGGTAGCGGTATGCGGCGATCACGACCGGGATGTACAGGAGGTGGGGGATTGCAACCGTGATCCCGTTGAGGAGCCCGATAAGGTTCAGGATGAGGGCTGCGGCAGCCGTCCCGGTGATCGCACCGTCCCAGAAAACGTCGCGCCCCCGCAGGACGGCAGGGTGGTTCACGGGCCTCCCTTCCTACGCGATGCTCCCGGCCTGAAATTTTCTGCCGCCCTGTCAACCAGCTTCCCCGCCACGCTCCCACAATACATCGTCCACCGCCAGTACATCATGTATCTAAAAACATCCGCTCAGGAATATATGGGTGATCATTTTTTCGTATCCCACCCACGGGATCGGATTCAGTCCGGTATTTCTCCGGTCGTTTCGGTGGCAGGAACACTGGCGGTCCGAATGCCCCATCCGGTCACGGGAATGGTGATAGGGCCGGTGACGGTTCCGCCCGGACCGGAGCATGGCAAAGAGACAATGGTTCATTCAAGCCCGGCTCAGGAATGGCGCCACAGGTTCCATGGGTGTTGGTTCCGTTCCACAAAGGGAGTCTTTTCCCGCTCACGCACCAGTCCCATACGATGGGGGCGGTGGAAATCAGGATACCGTCTTTCGGGCATCATCCTGCGAGGATGAAATCAGCATCCTTATAGAGAGACCACGAGAGATTGTGTACGGGCTGTTGGAATACGGAGGATGATGCGCACCATTCTTGAGCATGCACGGCGGGGAAATGTCACATCCCCGATGAATGCGGTTGCGGATGCAGAAGGTATCGATGCCAGTGTCCTGTGCGGGCGGATCGCCACAGGGAGCGTGGTGATCATGCAGCGCGGCAGACGTTGTGTCGGGATCGGGCAAGGGCTCCGTACCAAAGTGAACGTCAACCTCGGCACGTCAACCGGGAAGTCCAGCATGGAAGAGGAGGTGAAAAAAGCACGGATCGCCGAGGAGTTTGGCGCAGACACGATCAGCGACCTCTCCATGGGCGGGGACATCAACGCGATCCGGCGGGAGATCTTTTCCTGCACCACGCTCCCGCTCACGACCGTGCCGGTGTATCAGGCGGTTGCAGAGCACGGGTTGAAAGGGATGACCGCAGAAGACATCCTCGCGACCCTCCTGATGCAGGCAGAGCAGGGCATCAGCTCGGTCGTGATCCACTGCGTGAACACATCGATGCTCGGGCAGTTGCGGGACCGGAAGCGGATACTTGGTGTCGTGTCCAAAGGCGGCTCCATCACGAGCGCATTCATGCTCCTGAACCGGTGCGACAACCCGTTCATCGGGCACTTCGATGAAATTTTATCAGTTTGCAGGCGCCATGATATTGTCCTCTCGCTGGGAAACACGGCGCGGAGCGGATGCATCAGCGACCGCCGGGACCGGGCGCAGCTGGAGGAGCTACGCCAGAACGTGGCACTCGCACGCAGGGCACACGAGAAAGGAGTGCAGGTGATCATCGAAGGTGCCGGGGGGCACATCCGGCTTGACCGGATCGCACAATACATAAAACATTACAAGCGGCAGTCGGAATTTCCCCTCTTTGTGGCAGGCCCGCTGCCAACCGACATTGCGCTTGGCTACGACCACGTCGCGGGGTGTGCCGGGGCGAGCGTCGCGAGCGCTGCGGGTGCCGATTACCTCTGTTATATCACGCCCGCAGAGCACCTCGGGCTGCCCTCCCCTCAGGCGGTAAAGGAAGGGCTGATCGCGTTCAGGATCGCTTCGCACATCGGCGACACCGTCAAGTACGGCCGTGAGGGCAGGGACACCATGATGGCAAAAATGAGGGCAGCCCTTGACCGCGAGGGGCAGATACGCTGCGCATTCGACCCGGCACGGGCACGGGAGCTCGCCGGGGACGACATGGAGTGCACGATGTGCGGGGAGTTCTGTGCCATCAAAATCATGCGGGAGTTGTGAGCCCCGGTTCCCGGCACCGGAAAAACAGCAGAGTCCCATGGAGGACGGGGTAACAGATACCCTCATATGGGTCTGCTCTGCAACTTTGAATTTGGAACACCACGCATGGACGCAATTGAAGCAAAGAATCTCCGCAAGTCGTTCGGGCCCGTCACCGCTGTCGACGATGTAAGTATCACTATTCCGGAAGGCAGCATCTTCGGGTTCCTTGGCCCGAACGGCGCGGGGAAGACCACCACGATCCGGATGATGACCGGCGTGCTGATACCGGATGCCGGAACGGTGCAAATCCTCGGAACGGATGTCAACAAAGACCCGCTCACCGCGAAGCTGAAGCTGGGCGTCATCCCCGAGAACGGCACGGTCTACAGCGATCTCACCGCGGAGCAGAACATCCTCATCACCGCGAAGTTCTACGGAATGGACCGGGCGAGCCGCGAAAGCCGTACAGGGGAAATCCTCGCCCGGCTCGGGCTCATGGAACGGAGAAACGATCTCGTCCGCACGTTCTCGAAAGGGATGCGCCAGCGGATCAGCGTCGCGTGCGCCATCGTCCACTCGCCCCCGGTCCTGATCCTCGATGAACCGACCGTGGGGCTGGACGTGTACAGCCGCCGGCTCGTGATCGAGACGGTCCGGCACATGAACCGGGAGGGCAGCACGATCCTCCTCACCACGCACAACATCGACGAGGCCAACGCGCTCTGCTCGACGATCAGCATCATCAACAGGGGGAAGATCGTGGCAACCGGCAGCCCGGAGAAACTCAAAAAGACCTTCGATACCTCGCGGTATGTCGAGGTCTCGTTCGACCGGCCGGTGGGGCACGGGCTGTTTTCGGCCCCCGGGATCACCCGGGCGGAGCCATGGGGGGACAAATGGCGGGTCTACACGGACGATCCGGACCGGGCGGTGAAGCACCTCGCTTCCGTGGCGGAGCGGGAGCACCTGACCATCGTGTCCATTGCGACCTCGAACCCGACCCTCGAAGAGGCGTTTGTCAAGCTCACCGCAGGTGCGTAACATGGACCCGAACGTCTTTGCCCGGAGCATCCTCGTCATCACCGAGAAGAATATGCGGATCTATTACTTCAAGGGGCCGGTGGTCGTCTTCGGCCTGCTCTTTCCCCTCATCATGTTCCTCACGTTTTTCATCGGGCGGAACCTCGACATTGTCCTCTTCTTCCCCGGGTTCCTCGGCATGATGCTCTTTTTCACCGCGTCCTCGGTCGGCCCCCTGATCACGCCGTGGGAGAAGCGGGAGAAGACGTACGAGCGGCTCATCTCCCTGCCCGTGATCCTCGAGAGCATCATCATCGGCGACCTGCTGGCCGGCGCGATCTTCGGTGTTGCCATCACGACGATTGTCTTTGTGGTCTGTGCAGAGCTCCTCCACCTCCCCCTCATGAACGCCGGGCTCCTCGCCCTCTCGTTCGTGCTCGGGTCGATCGCGTTTGCGGCGCTCGGCACCCTGCTTGCCTCTCCGACAACGGACAACCCGTCGAACATCATGATGCTCTCGAGCCTTGTCCGGCTCCCGCTCATCTTCGTCTCGGGCATCTTCATCCCGCTCGGCCAGCTGAGCGGATGGGAATGGATCCTTACCTCGCTTTCCCCGCTCACGTATCTCGTCGACCTGTTCCACGCGTCACTGAACGGCGACGCTGTCTACCCGCCATGGCTCGATATACTGGCGCTCGTGATCGTAATCCTGGTGTTCATCGGTAGTGCGAAGGTGATCCAGAAAAGGAATCTTGTGAAGGGGATTTAATTATTGCATCAAGGGGAAACATTAAACCCTCTCACCAGTTGATTACTCCATCAGAGTGGCATGCATGAAATATGCCGATGTCGACAGGATTTACCAGAAAATACCGCTGGATAACATCCCCTGGAACAGTGAGACCCCACCGGATGCGCTTGTCGAACTTGTCCAGAACGGGATAGTCCGGCCCTGCAGAACCATTGATCTCGGGTGCGGTGCCGGCAACTATGCCATCTGGCTTGCCGGGCTCGGGTTTGACGTGACCGGTGTCGACAGTTCGAAAACAGCAATAACAATCGCCGGAGAGAATGCAAAAAAACGGGGAGTCCGGTGCAGGTTTATTGTCGCTGATCTCCTCGGCGACCTGCACGAAGTGACCGGCACGTTCGATTTTGCATTTGATTGGGAACTCCTGCACCACATCTTCCCGGAAGACCGGGAAACCTATATCAAAAATGTGTATAAAGTCCTGAACCCGGGAGCAACGTACTTTTCCGTTTGTTTCAGTGAGAAAGACCCCCAGTTTGGCGGAAGCGGGAAATACCGTACGACCCGGATAGGGACAACGCTCTATTTCTCATCAGAATCCGAACTGCGGGAACTTTTTTTGCCGTATTTTGTGATCCGGGAATTAAAAACCATTGAAGTCAGCGGCAAATATGGCCCGCATTGTGCAGTCTCTGTGCTGTCTGAACGACGCTGAATTCTTTTGATGTGACGAGTTTTGGATGCTATCAGTTCCTTGTATGATGCAAAACAAATGATTTTTTAATCAACGTATCCGGCGGCCTATTTTGTTCAACCGCTTCCCGTGGTTGGGAAATGCCACCTGGGGTCTCCGGATAACAAATGAGGAGTCCAGGTTTTTTACCATCCTTTTGGCCATTTCGGCAGGAATACCCAGTGCCATCATGTCCGAAGGAAGGGAATGGTTCTGTGTCGGGTCCTGCGGGCCCATAAAGGCCGTATTTCCGGGGGCATTCTTTGCCATTCCTGCCGGATAGCTGATGAAGGTAGCACACGAGGGGCCCCAGGGGACGATAACCGGGGAGAACGGATCGCCCCGGTCGAAATGGACAAGGGCCGCCATATTCCGGATCTGTTCGGCAGTGCCAAAGCAGCAGATTGACCGGATCCCGGGATTTTTATCGGGGAGAACGTCACACGCCGATACGACGAGATACCTGCCGGGCGGTGTAACCTTTCCCATTGCTCTGAAACAGGCCTCGACCTTTTTTGGGCCTGATTTTAAGAACTCCGCAGCTCCTCCCATGACATCCTTCCGACCGGTCGACACGAAGTATTTAATCTCCTCCCGTTCCGGAGCAAATCCCATGTGGGAGATGCCGCCGGGGCAACAGCCCTCTCTGGTATCAGCACTGACATAGATCGCCGACACCTCATTTCCCGTCGCTATCCGGTACAGGGAAACAGCAAAACACCGGTTCACTTCGGCCAGCCGGGGAATGCCCGGCGGCAGGACTTCTGATCCGTATACTGCGAGAGGGCGTGTCGAAAGCCTGAATGCTGCTTTCAGCCTCGCCCCGATTTCCCTGAAATGCATTTCAGCCATGATTACCCCCCATCACTGCTCTTTTATGCAAGTCCTTTCCAGATTGGGCCGTCGAACACACCGTCTTTTGCCTCCTCCTCCATCTCCTCAAAAAGTGAAAATGGCACAGCAAACGTGAACATATTCCCCGGCAGGGTCTTGCCAACATTTGCCCGTGCTGCGAGGTCCGTATACCCGAGCACTGCCCGCGGGTGCTCAGATTTCGCCTCATCGTACACGAATGCCCCGATCTGCTGGCAGGCAGCCATAGGGGGGACCCGCACGGGATCGGTGCCCTCACGGACTGCCCCGACAAGGGTTACGAGTCCGGTGATCTGCAACGGGTCTGCAACAAACACCACGACAACCGGGCGCTCACCTGGTTTCACCTTGGAAAGCGGCGTGAAGATCACGTACCTCTCGGCAATATCCGTGATCGGCAGGTCCACGGTCATGAACCTTTTTGCCTTTTCCGTGTTCTTATGAAGGCGTTCACCGTGCATGAACTTGGCACGTTCCCGTTCTGGAATATGCTGCACGGTCGCGCAATAGGCATCCGGGTTCCTGCTGCTCTTGGCACCTTTCACAAAGAATGCTGCCATGAATTCGATGCCGGCGCCACCGAAGGCATCGTAGTATCCGTTGCCAAAACCAAGTCCTGCCCGGGCACCGGGGCATCCATAGGTCTCCCGGTCAAACACGGCGGTCTTTCCCTTCGTCACAACCTGCGCAAAAAAAGGCATGATGCACGTCTGTGCATACGGTTTTATCTGCAATGCTCCGTCGGGTTTTGTATCGCTCCAGAGAATTGCCACTGGTTCGTAGTCAAGCCGGAGTTTATCTGCGGTAGTACTCTTCATGTCAGTTCACCGGGATCATTTCATCCGGCCCTTCCGGACATACCAGTCATGCTCGTGGGCGGATGTATCTTTGTTGTAATCCCCGCTGATACGGCTTTCACCAGCCGGAGGGTATTACTGTCCTTTCCCTTGGGACTTGCGTTCAAGCCGATTACTTTCATGTATGATCTCTCCTGTTGGATGGGAATTTTGAGAAGAACAATGATAAGGTTATTGATTGGAGGTTTTAGGCACGCTGAACGATACCAGGGTGGTGCTGTTGCTTTACCAGGACTTAACGGAAATGTTATCGTCGGAAAACTTCAATGTCAAATATTTAAATGTCCCCCAGAGGCAACTGAACGCAAAAAACCAATAAACATAATACGTTAAAGTCGCCTAATGGCGTTCAAGGAATCGTCATTCCATTCATTCATTTCCTGGATGATTCTGGCCGGATTAATCATTTGATTGCTGATGAATGAAACAACCAGTAGCTAAAGGTCAATTGTTGACATTAATGACATGACTGCAGGAGCCGGGGCACGGGACATCTGAATACAATCACACGACTTTCTTAACATTTTACTAAAATATATCGAGGAACTCTTTTCCACAAGTTCAGTGAACGTAACGCCACTTTTGGCTGTAAAACATAAATACAGTTTAACATCAAATGTGGTGTTGATTGACCATTGAGATCGTACCGGGAATTCACCAGATCGATGGTGTAAATGGTAACTGATACATCATTGTCAGGGACGGGTTAATTCTCATCGATACCGGACTACCCCGCAACAGTAAAAAAAAATTCTGAGCTATATTCAGGATATTCTCAAACGCAAACCTTCGGAAATAAAAACAATCATCCTGACGCATTATCATATTGACCACACAGGCAATGTTTACGAACTAAAAAACCTCAGTGGCGCAAAGGTGGCTGTCCATGAAGCGGACGCAGATTTTGTATCGGGGAAAATACCCCG
>CAIULN010000025.1 GCA_903900025.1 uncultured Methanomicrobiales archaeon
CCAGGCACTGTTTTTACAAGTGTGGCAGGTTTGGGGGCGTTGGAGTGAAAAAAGGAGTGATCTTCGATACGATTCGGATCCAGAAATTCATTTAAAGCCTCAGAACTTCCCCTTTGTACTGGGAACACCTTTTTTCCCGGAATGGGAGAGCGCCTGCCCGAGGGCAATCCCGAATGCCTTGAACACCGCCTCGCACTGGTGGTGGTCGTTCTTCCCGGTAAAAGCAATATGCGCCGTTATGCCGGCGCGGTTGCACAGGGAATAGAAGAAATGCTCGAAGATATCCGCAGGGATGGTACCGACGGCCTTGTTGCCGAAGGTGCCGGTAAAGACAAGGTATCCCCTCCCGCCACAGTCAAGGACAACGGTCGCAATGGACTCGTCCATCGGGATGATCGCGTGGGCAAACCTCTGAATGCCCGTCCCATCACCCATCACCTGCTTCATTGCATCGCCAAGCACGATCCCGATATCTTCGATCGTGTGGTGGCAGTCAACGGAAAGGTCGCCCTTCGCGGTACAGCTCAGGTCAAACCCGCCATGTTTTGCCATTGCAGTGAGCATGTGGTCAAAGAACGGTACTCCGCTCTCAACAGTGACCTTGCCGGTCCCGTCGGCGTTGAGTTTCAGTGCGATCTTCGTCTCGTGTGTTTCCCGTTTTACGTCAACAATTCTCATCGGCATTCCTCCAGTGCATCTTTCAGCGCGATCTTCCCGCTGTACAGCGCCGACCCGAGGATGGCACCGTACGCCCCGGCATCCCGCAGCCCTGCCACATCCGAACCTGACGAAACGCCTCCGGCAACCACGACCGGGATACCGACACGATCGATCAGGCGTTTCACCGGTCCGAACCGGACACCCTGCTGTAACCCTTCAACGTCCACGTTAGTGTACAGGAGGGAACCGGCACCCAGTTTTTCAAACCTCACTGCCCAGTCCAGGTAATCGCCGGCGGTCTCCTGCCAGCCGTGCACGGCGATCTGGCCCCCTTTGGCATCCACGCCGGGCATAACCCGGTTGCTGCCGAATTCCTTCGCGAGCGTGCGGATACACGCCGGGTCCTGCGTGGCAAGGGTCGAGATGATGACCCGGTCAACGCCGGTCTCCAGCCAGTGCCGGGCGTCCTCAATTGACCTGATACCCCCGCCAAGCTCGATCTCTACGCCGGTCTTTCTGATAAGATCCGTGATGAGTGCAGCATTCCCTGACGACCTGCCGAACGCCCCGTCGAGGTTCACGATATGGAGGGCCGTTGCCCCCTCGTTAATCCAGCGGGTGGCACAGGAGAGCGGGTCGCCATATATCGTTGCACTCTCCCGTTTCCCCTGCACCAGCTGGACGCATCGTCCATTCAGGATATCGACAGCAGGGAAGATCTTCATTTCGATCAGCGGATCATCCGTTGGATGGCCATGACGAGGATATCCTTTGCTCCCGCACGCTTCAGCTGGTTGATGAGCATATACACCCGTTCCTCGTCCACCACCGCGTGGACGGCAACGAGACCCTCGGA
>CAIULN010000026.1 GCA_903900025.1 uncultured Methanomicrobiales archaeon
GAGTGCCACCGCATTCATGAGGGTTTTTTTGCCCGTGAATGTCTTTATCTCCACTAGCACAGCACCCGTTCGTTGCATCGAATCCGTTTCTAAATCACTTCTGAACGCTGTTACCGCATGGTATCGCGTTTTTGGCTATTATTTTAGCTATTATTTCTGGTATCAGTAAACCCTCTGGTTTGCACAATAAATTTGTGAGTGAATGCAGAGGGGAGGTTGTTGTTGTTATGAGAGGAAAAGAAATTCGTCTGGAAAGGATCATGAACCGTAATACGAAGAAAACCGTCATCATACCGATGGACCACGGCGTGACCAACGGGCCTATACCCGGCCTCATCGATCTCGGCCAGGCCGTCAACCTGGTGGCGGAAGGCGGGGCGAACGCAGTGATCGGTCATGTGGGCCTTGCGCTCCACGGCCATCGGCAGGGCGGGCGGGACGTGGGGCTGATCCTGCACCTGTCCGCAAGCACGATGCTCGCCCCGGACCCGAACGAGAAGGTGCTGGTCAACACGGTGCAGAACGCCCTGAAGATGGGCGCCGATGCGGTGTCGATGCATGTCAACATCGGGGCCGAGTCAGAAGCCGCGATGCTCGCAGACCTTGGTGCCGTTTCCGTGGAATGCATGGAATGGGGCATGCCGCTCCTCGCGATGATGTACCCGCGGGGGAAGAACATCGCCACCTCAAATGATCTCGAGCAGGTAAAGCTGGCGGCACGGGTCGCAGCAGAGCTCGGCGCTGATATTGTGAAGACCGTGTATACCGGTGACCCGGAGAGCTTCCGTGAGGTCACCCGGGGCTGTCCGGTACCGGTCGTGGTGGCCGGAGGTTCAAAGACCGATGACCGCACAACACTGGAACTGATAGAAGGAGCGATGGCCGGAGGCGCAGCAGGCATCTCCATCGGCCGTAACGCATTCCAGCACAAGCACCCGGCACAGTTCGTACGGGCAGCGGCGTGTATCGTACATGCGAACAAGAGCGTGGATGAAGCACTGAAAATTCTGGAGGAATGATCATGATTGGAAAAGAGATACGGATCGAACGGATCATAAACCGGAACACGGGGCGTGCGGTGATCGTGCCGATGGACCACGGTTTCTCGATGGGACAGATTGAAGGACTGCTGGACATGACAAAAGTCATCTCGGACGTGAGCGACGGGGGCGCAAACGCGATCGTGCTCCACAAAGGGCTCGTCAAACGGGGACACCGGAAGCACGGCCGTGACATCGGCCTGTTCATCCATCTCTCGGGAAGTACATCGCTCAACCCGGACCCGAACGACAAGGTGCAGGTCTGCACGGTGGAGGAAGCGATTGCGCTCGGCGCCGACGCTGTCTCCATCCACATCAACCTCGGTTCGCCAAGGGAGTCCAAGATGCTCGAGATCGGTGCCAATGTTGCACGGGACTGTAACCGCTGGGGCATGCCGCTCCTCATCATGAGTTACCCGCGGGGCAAGGGGATCGACTCCTTCTCGCCGCAGTCAGTGGGTCACGCGGTCCGGGTTGCCGAAGAGCTCGGCGCGGACATGATCAAGACCAACTACCCGGGCAGCCCCGAGGCATTCGGGAAGATCGTCAAGGCCTGCTCGGTACCCGTCTTCATTGCCGGCGGCGAGAAGACCGGCGACCTCGAGTCCCTCCAGATCATCCGCGACTCTGTCAAGGTCGGCGGGGCTGGTGTCTGCGTGGGAAGGAACTCCTTCCAGCGCGATGACACAACATCTTTTGTTAAAGCCCTCTGCGCAGTCGTGCATGACAACATTGACCCGGAGAAGGCACTGGGGAAGAAGAAATGAAACAGTTCTGGGTCGATATCAGGCCATGGAACAAGGAGATTGCCACTACGGCAATCGAGAGCGGAGCGGATGCGCTGGTCGTTGACCGGGCAGAGGACGTCCGCAGGCTCGGGCGCATCACCACGGTTGCCCCAGACGGGGACCTCAAGCCCGGAAAAGATGTGATTGAATGCACGATCACGGACAAGGCAAGCGAGAACAAGGCAGCCGCACAGGGAAAGCACACGCTCGTCATCGTTGCGACAAGCGACTGGACGGTCATCCCGCTCGAGAACCTTGTGGCACAGTCCGATAAAATCATTGCGCTGGTGAAAGACGAGAAAGATGCCCAGATGGCACTCCACGTGCTTGAGAAAGGAACGCATGGCATCCTCCTGAAAACTGACAGTCCGGCCATGGTGAAATCCGTTGCAGCACTCACAAAATCACCCACAGGTAAGGTCGGTCTCGTTCCCTTTAAGGTGACGAAGATCCACCCGGTCGGGATGGGCGACCGGGTCTGCGTGGACACCTGCTCCCTGCTCAGCGACGGCGAAGGCATGCTGATGGGCAACACCTCGTCTGCCATGCTCCTTGTCCATGCCGAGACGCTGGAGAACCCGTACGTGGCACCCCGCCCGTTCCGGGTGAATGCCGGGGCAGTCCATGCCTACATCCTCCTGCCGGATGGGAAGACCGCGTACCTGTCGGACCTCGCCATCGGCGGCCAGGTGCTGGTCTCCGATGGGAAGGGTACAGCCCATAC
>CAIULN010000027.1 GCA_903900025.1 uncultured Methanomicrobiales archaeon
CGATTATTGAGAATTCTGGATTACCTTACAAAGGAATTACCACTCGCAATGAAAGACGGAGGCATACAGGCATTTGAAAGGATGTATGACAATGGAAAGAAGCATATCCTCAACGATGGCGAATACTGCATTGGATTTAGTCAATGGGCAAAACTGTGCAGGAATGCCGGATTTAAGAACGTGGAAGTCAGCCCGCTGAAAGAGTTTGAATGGTTCAAAGTACTGGTGGCAACAAAATAAAAAGGCAGTTGGCAATAAACACCATTTGTAAACCGATGAAAGTCTGAAGGTTTTTTATTAAATGAGGGATGGGGGGGTCACCTCTCAGCCCACCCCCCCTCATGCCAGCCCTCCCCCCACACGCCCTCTTTCTTTTTTGATGGTGGGAATGCCTGCCGGAATACACTTTCATTATGCTCCCGTAAGAGACAGGCTCATAATACTCCTGACCTCCAATACAGTACGCATGGAGAAGAAGATCGCCTTCGCTTTCCTGTACATTCTTATATTTCCTGCGCTGATCCTCGTCCTTTCCGGAGATTTCCTTTGGCCTGAAGGCTGGATCTTCTGCATCTGGTTTATTCTTCTCTGTTTTTCGACAATCCTGTACCTGGAGCAAAAAGACCCCGCCCTGCTTGCAGAACGGTACCAGAAACCCGGTACCGGCAACCAGGAACGCTGGGACAGGTATGTTGTCTATGGGATCGTGATCGGGTTCATCCTCTGGATCGTCATCATGCCCCTCGATGCAAAACGGTTCGGATGGTCTCCCGTATTCCCCCTGTGGCTGAAGGTTCTCGGTGGAGCCGGCTTGGCCGGATCATTTTTCCTGTTCTTCCGGTCATACACCGATAACACGTTCCTGTCGCCCCTTGTCAGGATCCAAAAGGACAGGAAGCAGCGCGTAGTGTCGACAGGAGTATATGGATTTGTCAGGCATCCCATGTACCTTGGTGCGATCCTGATGTTTGTCGGGGCACCCCTGCTTCTTTCCTCATTCTACGGTGTGCTCGCGGGTTGTGCCCTGACCATTCTTCTTATGGCAAGGATACTGGGGGAAGAAGTGATGCTGAGCCGGGACCTGGAAGGCTACCG
This sequence comes from uncultured Methanomicrobiales archaeon, assembly GCA_903900025.1. Lineage (GTDB taxonomy): Archaea > Halobacteriota > Methanomicrobia > Methanomicrobiales > Methanospirillaceae > MVRE01. Next base: position 1,096 of record CAIULN010000027.1, read on the forward strand.
GGAGTACATGCAGAACGTCCGTTACCGGCTTTTTCCTTTTCTCTGGTAGCGGCAATTTATTAAAAAAAATAATCGGGGGGGGGGTCACCCTGATACCCCCCTCCCCCTTACTTATTTGATCATTTACCCCCCTCGTTTTCACCCTCATGCCCTCATGTTCTCAGCGACCTCCCGACGGTGGCAGGGTGGCACCCCCCGCTCGCAGACAGAGGGGATACCCCCCCACCCGCTGAGATCAAGGCCCTTTCAGCGATCGCGCAAGGGGTCTCACGGGCACGAAGACCACCCCCACCCCCACCGTGGACATATGAGCGGGTACCCCCCCCTCTGCTCCCGCTTATGGTGCAGGCGCTGCCCGAAGGATCGTTCAAGGTTGCCGTGGCAATCTGGGTTACGAATCCGGATAACGAATGGGGTGAGGAGATGATCCGGTGATATCCTGCACAATACCGTAATCAGTCTCGTTAAAAAAAGGAGAAAAAAGACTGTCTCTTATTTTTTTACTTTTTTGATTACTGTAACATCACCAAGTGTCGGGGTGAGTTTGCCGGGCACCTTTTTTTCCGTTTCTGTGATTGCAGTGTCAATCAGCCGGATTTCAAGCGCCTTTTCCAGTTTCCTGCGCACGGCATCTTCCGGGATGAGTTCGCCCTTTTCAATCTTTTTTATCAGCAGTTCCCGCTCCTTCATCTGCATCGCAAGATCCTTCTGGGAGAGCCCTTTTTCCATCCGTGCATGACGGATCCGCTCGCTATAGTCATCAACAATCTCTCCCTCCATATAATCAAAAAGATCCCGTTTCCGGCGGACCGTAGGGGGTGGCGGTGCTGGTCGTGCCGCTTGCCCGGGTCCTGCGACAGGACGGCGGATATCTGTCCTTTTTGGTTGCTGGACCTCGGTGCCGTACTTCTCGCATCTGCTGCAGACCTGCAGTTCCGCCCCCTCGACACGAACCAGTTTCGGTGTGCCACGGACCGTTTCGCCGCACATTTCGCACTGCATAATCCTCACAAACACTTTATATGCAGTTTTCCCTAAATATCTAATTGATACTGTAATGGGAGACATCCTCCGTACGGAAACGGCACAGGATACCCAGAATCCTGAGGACCTGTACCGACTCTATCGTTCCCTGTCTGAACAGCTCCGTGACCAGCTCGTCCAGATCGAGAACGACAAGCGCGAACTCGAAGAGCAGCTGAACAAGCGCGTTCTTGACCTCGAAGCCCGGAACATGGAACTGCGGGAGCAGCTCCGGCAGACTGATGCTGACAGACGGTACATCGAGACCAAGAAGATGCAGTACGAACGTGAAGTACGCAAGCTGAAAAGCGAGAGCGAGCAGCTGCGAAGCCCCCCGCTCATCATCGGTACTATCACCGATGTCATCGATGCAAATCGTGTGATTGTGCGCAGCAGCGCCGGACCGCGTTTTCTCGTACGCAGCTCCCAGAACATCACCCCCGAAGACCTGAAGCCCGGTGTACGGTGCACGCTCAACCAGCAGTCACTTGCAATTGTCGAACTTCTGCCGACCAGTTTCGATGCCCAGATATATGGGATGGAGGTCGTGGACTCCCCGCAGGAGACCTATGCAGATATCGGGGGGCTTGAAGCACAGATCAATGAGATAAAAGAAGCCGTTGAGCTCCCCCTCAAGCGTCCCGACCTTTTCCTGCGGATCGGTATCGACCCGCCAAAAGGGGTGCTCCTCCACGGACCCCCGGGTACCGGAAAGACACTTCTTGCAAAGGCCGTGGCGCATGAGACCAACGCCCATTTCATGAGGGTTGTGGGATCAGAACTTGTCCAGAAATATATCGGCGAGGGAGCCCGTCTGGTCCGGGAGCTCTTTGAACTGGGAAAAAAGAGGGCACCGACTATCATCTTCATTGACGAGATCGATGCAGTCGGGGCTTCGCGCACCGAGGCGAATACGAGTGGAGATCGTGAGGTTCAGCGCACGCTCATGCAGCTGCTCGCCGGCATGGACGGGTTCGAGAACCGTGGCGATGTGAAGATCATTGGGGCAACAAACCGGATCGATATTCTCGACCGTGCCCTGCTCCGCCCGGGGCGGTTTGACCGGATCATTGAGATCCCGCTCCCCGATATCAAGGGCCGGCTCTCGATCTTAAAGGTCCATACACGCGCCCTCAGCATGGATGAAAGCGTGAACCTCGAGGAGATTGCTGCATTCACCGATCAGAAGAATGGTGCTGACCTCAGGGCGATCTGCATGGAGGCGGGCATGTTCGCGATACGCAAAGAGCGTGCCTCGATCACTCATCAGGACTTCCTGTGGGCGATTGAAAAGGTTGCCAATGACTTTAACCGGCACCGTGTTGCGGATGTTGAAGGCGCGATGTTCGCGTAAGGGTATTTTTTCTTTTTTTTGCGATTGTGTAATTCCGGCGCCAAATCTCAGTTCATGGTATCAGGTGCAGAAATTATTCCGTCTCTTTTTTCAACACTACAAGCATTGATTGCAATATTCACGTATCCAGCTCATCCGGTACACCGCCAGTCTCCTCAACCAACTCCGGCTCTTCAAGTGCAATATCCTCCACCTCGTCTTCTCTGCACCAGACTTCAATCGCGGTATCCACTCCGATGACATCTTGGTGATATTCCTCCACGGTAGATCCGGCACTCATAACAACAGCGCTGATCAACTGCCCGTTCCGGAACCCGTAAAGCCGGCGGAATTTCCAGACATCATCAAGCACGACCGTTCGCTCGTAATAGACGTCCTGTGCGAGCGTGTGGGTGCAGTATACCCCTTTTTTCAGCTCAAACAGGACTTCGCGGACATACCGCCTGATATACCAGCGGAGTTCGGATACCAGCGACAGGGCACTCCCCAGCGATGTTACGGAAATAACCACGCCGCAGGGTACCTTTTTCGGATGGTAAAACCGGAGTGCAATCCTGCTTGTCTCTGAAGCAAAAAGGGTGTGGTGGAGATCGACACCGTCCCGCTGAATCAACAGGGTATTCATGGAGGTCGTAAGGATGCATGCGCCATATCCACAGAGATATGGTCAGGTATACATGCGGTTGTCTGACACCTTCTCATTTTTCACCTTGTGGACGGCATCGATGAAGTCACTGCGTTCAACCGCCACTGCATCCCTCCTGACTGCCATCATACCGGCTTCACGGCAGACTGCCTGGATCTCGGCACCCGTGGCATTCTCTGTCAGGGCAGTGATCTCAGTGAGGTCCACCCCGGCAAGCTGCATCTTTCCGGAATGGATTTTCAGAATCTCAAGTCTCCCCTTTGCATCCGGCAGCGGGATCTCGATAATACGGTCAAACCGTCCCGGGCGGAGCAGGGCGGGGTCGAGCATGTCGACACGGTTGGTCGCAGCCATGATCCGTACATCCCCCCGGTTATCAAATCCGTCCATCTCAGCGAGGAGCTGCATCATCGTGCGCTGGACTTCAGCACTTCCCGATGTCCCGTCGTTGGAACGTGTACTCCCCACAGCGTCGATCTCATCGATAAAGACAATCGCGGGTGCCCGCTCGCGTGCGAGCATAAAGAGCTCGCGGACCAGTCCCGCACCTTCCCCGATGAATTTGTGCACCAGTTCGCTCCCCGACATCCGGATAAAGGTCGCTTTCGCTTCATGGGCAACCGCCTTTGCAATGAGGGTCTTTCCCGTCCCGGGAGATCCGTGGAGCAGGATGCCTTTTGGGGGTTCAACGCCGATACGCCGGAAGATTTCAGGTTTGGTAAGCGGGTACTCGACCGCTTCGCGAACCTCCTTGATTGTGTGTTCCAGCCCCCCGATGTCTGCATAGGATATGGTGGGTGACTCCTCCAGCTCCATTATCCGTACCCGCGAATCGTAGATGTTCCCGATCAGTTTGACAATCGAGAGCGCGTTATTGACTGCCACTTTTGCACCGGGTTTTAACAACGGGATGAGGTCTTCACTTGCCTGGGTGAGGTACTCCTGGTTGTTACCCTGCTGGCGGAGATAGACCTCGCCGGTCTCAAGTATATCCACAACAACAGCGACAAAGAGCGGGATCCGTTTGAGCTGGTTGTTCTCCCGCCGGAGCTGGCTGTTCTCTTTTGTGAGTTCTTCAACATGCAACTTCGATTCAAGAACCATTGCCTCAAGTTCGTTCAGCTGGATCCGTACCTTGAGGTCATCGGGAGTTGCAGCGGTACTTGTCGCGCTCTCTTCCATATAAATCTTATATCTCAATCTTCAAACATAAATTAGGTGTTATTTTGATAATTTCCGGACGAAGCATTTCCCGCGGGATTGGGACGGGAGAATTGCTGGTAAGTCCTGTACCGATCTCGTTTTTGTCAGGTGTTGATCCGGAATCCGGAATCATTGTCGAGAAAGGTCATCCCCTTCAGGGCAAATGCATCACCGGCAAAGTCCTTGCGTTTCCTTATGGCAAGGGATCAACGGTTGGCTCCTATGTCCTGTATGCTCTGAGCCGGAACGGGCATGCCCCCGCTGCCATCATCAACGAGGAGGCAGAACCTATCATCGTCACCGGTGCTATCATCGGCAGAATCCCGGTGGTCGACCATCTGGATGTCCCGATCAGCAGGTTGAAGAACGGTGTCCGCACAACGGTGGATGGTGACCGGGGAGAACTGGTGTATAACGGTGAACTGGCAGAACTCTAAAACCTTATCCGTGGAGCACAAAAATCATATCATGACCGCTCGTATGTTCTGACATGCAATCCAAAATCTTTGTCCCCATCATTATCCTATGTGCTCTTATCGCATGTGCCGGATGTACCGCCACACAGAGTGCCCCCCCTCCCGGTACCAGTGGCGTTTCCGGCACACCAACCGTAAAAGAGGGTGCGAGCAGCTTGGTTCCCGGGCCGACAGACAGCATGCCTGACTACAATGCGGTCACGGTCGATGTCGGTGAGAAGGATTATCTTGGCATTATCCCGGTAATCTTCCAGGGAGGCAAAGGGCTGGGTGCCACAAAAAAGATCGATGTAAAACTCACCCGGGTTGACGGGTCTGTCCAGACTGCAACGGTCGGAACCATGAAAGGTGACGAAGTGGAGCTGCAGGGAACCCGGGGGTCAGGGTCAGAGAGAGGGCAGGCTGACCGGGTCGAGGTATGGGTCACCATGAACAATGGGCAGACGTATAAGATTGTCGATGTACTGCGTGAGTACCGCTCCCGCGGATGACCGCTTTTTTTAGATCATTACACTTTTTTGGCCATACAAAAGGTTTCCAGTTAATTTCATGAACGTCAACTGGCGGCTGATCCATGCGGCACGCAACTCCTATGCGGTACTCTCTTCCGCCTGCGAACAGGCCGGGTTCATCCTGCACCCCGTAGAAAAACCAGCAGATGATGTGACCTGTTACTCTCTCAACTCTCTCAATGAACCAGCCGTGCGTCACGAAATTGCCCATGCCGGTTGCATCACAATTGCCGGTGGCCCCCACGCGACCGCCCGGTACACGGACGTCGCCCGGTACGCGGATTATGTGGTTGTTGGTGAAGGCGAGTATACGCTCGTACGGCTCCTCGAAGCGATCAGGTCCGGTACCGATACCAGAATCCCCGGTGTGGCGACAAAAGACCACTACGCACCGGCGGATTCAAGTGTCCGGCTCGATGCCTATCCAGCATTCTCACAGATGAAGGGATACGTGGAGATCTCCCGGGGGTGCCCGTTTTCCTGCGGCTACTGCCAGACCCCAAGGATATTCGGGCACTGCATGCACCACCGGTCCATCGATGCAATCGCATCATTCGCAAACCGGTACCAGCACTCCCGGTTTGTCAGCCCCAATGCGTTTGCCTATGGTTCTGATGGCATTCATCCCAGATTTGAAAAAATCGAACGGCTCTTTTCAGCTCTTGACCATTCGATCTATTTTGGCACGTTTCCCTCCGAAGTCCGCCCGGAGTTCGTGAATGACCGGTCGCTCGAACTTATCACCGGATACTGCGCAAACACAAAACTCCACTTTGGTGCCCAGTCAGGGAGCGATACGGTGCTGGAGCGGCTGCACCGGGGCCATACGGTGGGGGATGTAATCAATGCGGTAGAGCTCTGCCGTGACCATGGGATCACGCCGGTGGTGGATTTTATTGTGGGATTTCCGTTTGAAACTGACGAGGACCAGAATGATACCGTGCAGCTGATCTCGTGGGTTGCACGGGACGGGATGGTGCATGCACACCGTTTTCTTTCGCTCCCCGGAACTCCCCTTGCCGGAACATCCGTGCGTCCGCTTCTTCCCAATACCGCGCAGTTTTTGGGAAAACTTGCCCTTCTGGGGAAACTGACAGGTTCCTGGAATGCCCCTGAGATAAGGTTTTTTAGACGCCCTTCAAATGATATACCATGAAAGATGTGCTATTGATAGCAGATCTCCACGGTGAATTCGGTAAAATTGATTCATTTCTTGATTTATCCCCCGACGCTGTCTTTATTGCTGGCGATATCACCAATATGGGACCTGTTGACGACGTTGACGATGTTCTTTCACGCATCGATGTGCCATGTTTTGCTGTTCCCGGCAATTGCGATCCCCGTGAGATAATCGATACCCTTGAACACTCCGATACCGTCTGCCTCCATGGTTCCCGGATTAACCTCGGGGCGATGACCATTGTCGGCATCGGGGGCTCAAACCCGACGCCATTTAACACGCCGTTTGAGCTGACCGATAAACAGATCGATGACCTCCTCCACAAGGCGATGGCAAAGATGGAAAAAACCGTGCATAATGTCCTGCTCTGCCATGCACCTCCCTACGGCATCCTTGACAAACCCGCCGGTGACCATGTCGGGAGCAAAAGCATCCAGCGCCATATGAAGGCATTTGACCTTGTCTGCTGTGCCCATATCCATGAGCAGCGTGGTGTCATGGATGTCGCAGGTACAAAGGTGATCAATCCGGGAGCAGCAATGCTGGGGTATTGTGCTATGCTGCACTTCGGCACGGAGCCCAAGGATATCAAAGTCGAACTGCTCACGGTCTAGACAGCAGCAGTTCCAGGTACGACTGGAGGATCGGCTCTCCCTCAACTCCCAACTCTTTTGCAATACGGGTAATCATGGTTGCTGCCCGGGTTGTATCGGTATCTGCGAGCACTTCAATCTCGACAAAGGTTCCCAGATTTTCCACATCGTCAAGGGCGACAGAGGCATTGGCATAATGGTACATCTCGCGCCATTTGTTCACCTCTGCACTTTTGACAAATCCAAGCCGGGCCAGGATATGTTCAAATACCTCTCCGGACTCAATGGCCGTGTTCAGCTCTTCGCGTGCCTTGAGCCCGAGGTCTTTTATTTTTGCACCCTTGTAGGTGACGACTGCGTTGCCCCCTGCATACCGCACCCGCAATGCTTCATCGGTTTTCGAAAAATCACGGTGCGGGGCATTATAATAGCTGTCGTGTTCGTGCACCCTGCCACAGAACTCAGCGTTGTGCTGCTGTAACTTCCTGCGCACGGGTTCCAGCGAATTAACGCGGACTTTTAATTCTATTTCCAGCATGCCACTGCCACAGTTTTATCTGGTTTTGCTGCAATTTAATATAGTCAGGTGTTTTATGCCGATAGAAGAAAGAGATTTTATACAATTACACTATACAGGCAGCACAGAAGGCCGCATTTTTGATACAACCGATGAAGCGACCGCAAAAACTGCCGGCATCCACAGCGAGGCTGCGATCTACGGGCCGGTTACGATCTGTGCCGGAAGCAAACACGTGATCCTCGGGCTTGATGAGGATCTCATCGGAAAGGATGTCGGGTATGAGGGCACGGTCACGGTTGCTCCACAGAAGGGATTTGGTGAACGCGATCCAAAAAGAATCCAGTCATTCCCAAAGAGCAGATTCAAGGAAAAACCTGTCCGGGGGCAGTCGATCAAGGTTGAGGATGTGGGCGAAGGAACCGTCGTCGATGTGATCGGAGCCCGCGTCATCATTGATTTCAATGCACCGCTTGCAGGAATGGTGCTCTCCTACACCTATAAAATCGAGGAAAAGGTGGAAGATACTCTCGAGCAGATGAAGGGGCTCATCCGGCTCTACGCAGGAAGGGATATGGATGCATCGTTTGAAGATGGCAAACTCACCATCAACCTTCCTGCGGGCATCACGTACGACCGCCGCTGGGTTCTCTGGCGCGGGAGGATCATCCACGAGGGCTTTGAGTTGATCAAGGACATTTCCGAGATTACGCTTATTGAAAACTTCAAGCGGCCGGAGAAGAAGGAAGAGTAATTCAATAATCGTAGATTTTTTTTGATTATTTTTATTGAAATGTACTTTTTTGTCCTTTGATGTTGGAGTGGGAAGCGCTTTCATCCTGTCCCCGCTGCTTGGGCGTCCTCTGGAATGCGATAGTCTGTTGAACCGGTTGGCAGCAGACACGTATACCCCCACTCCGCTCGCCGTTCATCTGCGAATATTGCGAATACGATGTACATTTGATAGTCAAATGCACATCTGACCATCACATGGTCAATTGACTGAAAAATTTATGTTTCCGACACAGCAAGGGAAGGGAAGGATGGCTCTTATAAAAATTCCAGTCCGGAAATTTCTGTGTGTTATGAAAATCGTATTATTGCCATAGAGACGCATGACGACACGCGGATACCCCACCCTGAGTGCTGAATAGACAAGGGTTTAGTGTTTCGTTTCCACGTGAAATAACGTGAATGCGTATCACGTGGTTCCCGCCTGAATTCGTGGAGGATACGTTGTGTTGATGGTGCCGCCTGCACTGATGATGAGAATGTCTTCCTGCCTGTCGATAATTGCACGTGTACTGGTTGGAGCAAAACAGGGTTGGTGGTGGACGTTCTCCAATCAGGTCCCGTATTCGTAATCATTTTTGCGAACCAGGTTGTTACAAAACGGAATAATGATCTGTTCCGGGCGTAAAAAATGGGTTTATCGTTTTCCGTTGTCACCCCTGTTTCCGTTGTTATCGTTGTCACCCTTGAAATGGTCGTCAAATAATTTCTTCTCACTATGTTGCCCCCACTCCTCAGTCTCGTCCCTGATGTTGGTCTTGAGGGTAAACACGCGTACTGAATCGCTGCCGCTGAAATCAAGGAGTTGTCCATCCGAGGATTTGACCGTCCCGGTGACCGTGAACTGTACGTTGTTCCCGACCTTCACATTCTGGAAATCCGCTGTCCTGAAGATCGCCCCGAATGTCTGCGGGAATAATTTCGAATACCGGAACAGGCGTATGGGGCGTATGGGGGTCAGGCGTATGGCAGAAACTCCCTGACAGGCAACGCTCCCATCCACAACATCATTCGCATTGTACTGTTTCGGGAGTGTGATGAATGCGATGAACGTGCCTTTGCTCTTGAGGTTGATCATATTGGGGACGATATTCACCTTCCATGTCATAGGTGCGTTGAAGTTGAAGGTGACGGTCGCCACATTCGAGTCTTCCAGACCATCATTCGCCTTGTAGGTGAAGGTGTCTTTTTGCCCGGTGAAACCAGCTTTCGGGGTGTATTTGAAGGAGCCGTCAGGATTCAGGACGAGCGTACCACCAGAGGCAGGACCACTGACCATTACCGCAGTGAGTTTGAGTTTGTCGCCCACGTCCGCGTCCGTGTCATTCGCAAGGACGCCCAGCGCAGCGCTAACAGTGAGGGGAGTCTTTCCATCCATTTTGTACCAGTCATCGTTGGCGACGGGTGGATGATTGACATTGACGGTTACCGTTGTTTTGTTTGTAGCATCGTAATTATCCGTGAGGGTGAGTGTCACGACATATGGTCCCGGTGTGGTGGTAAATGTATGTGTCACATCTTCCCCTTGTGTAGGTACTATGACACCGTTATCCCCGAACCGCCAGCTGTATTCCAGCGGCTTCTTCTCTTCTGGATCATACGAACCGACACTCGAGAATGTCAGGGTTGTGCCACCAATGATTCTATTGTCATCAGTCAGGACTGCGGGCGGGACTGTTGAGACTGAGACAACCACAACAGGGGGTTCGTTCTGGAACACCGGCGGGGCGGCGATTGCAACGCGAGCTCCTGATGGATCACCAGTATACTCATTAATGAAAGTAAATTGCGGAATACCATTAATATCATTACCATCATTCCGGCCTACGATAACGGAATACTGCTTACCTTCAATGGGGAGATTCGAAGCGACGAGATCCTGGTCCCCGTCACTATCCAGATCGTAGTTGTCAACCGGTGACATTGGGGATATCAGATCCACTCCAAACCTCTTCGCAAATGTGAATCTGCCAAATTCATCCTGTTGGTAGAAATCAAATCCGTTAGCACTTGTTGCGATAAGATCAACCTTTAAATCACCATCGAAATCTGCTGCAGTTATTCCATAATACGGTGTTTCATACGCTGTTTGGAATGACGTGGTGGTGAACCCCCCGTTTCCGTTGCCAAGGTTCACAGTTATATAATACGGTGGACCGTCAGAATTTTGGGCAACGACGAAATCAGCGTAGCCATCATGATTGATATCCGCAGCATCCGCACCGAACGATGATAGAGGCGAAGCGTAGGCGACGTCAGATACAGACTTTTCAAAAGCGCCATCACCTAGGTTCTTATATACCCCCACATCCCGGCTGCCATAGCCCACCATTACAAAGTCGTCACGACCATCGGGATCGAAAACTTTGCCATAGAAACTGGCAACCGGCATGTCAGCAGGGTAATCACCGGCTGACCACTCTCCGACCTTGTCCGGCCCTTGGAAATCCCTCCCGGGATTTTTTAGTGTATACAAGTTGATCTGTTTTAAAGGACCGCCCGTGAATCCCGTTCCGACAACAAAATCGTAATACTCATCGTTGGTAAAGTTCCCGATACCGGCCCCGTACGTGTTTGATGTCTGTAGGCTATCGATGAACGTCTGGGGTCCGAGTGGGTCTGTTCCATCGCCTGTACTTTCGAGATAATAGATATTCCCCTGGTCATCGAGTGTCACGATGTACACTGCGGGTCCCGCAGCGGCCACAATAGCGACCAGCAGGACGATGACCATGAGTAATCCAACAAATCGTACGTGTGCTCTCATAAAAATGCACTTATGGAAAATGTCTTTCGTACATAATAGACATTTCGCATGTTTCAGAACCTGTATTATTAAGTTTTCTAGCTTTCTGGACTCAGATAATTGAGTTTCTCAGGTTTCCGAACAGATTATGAATATTCGGTGACGTGCCAGAACTTTGTAGTAAGAGCCCCTTTTTTTATACTAAGATATACCCTGCTGCATCATCCAATGACTTGAAAAGAATACTGCACAGCGACCGTGAGATCTCCCCGCAAACGGATTTTTGCCACTTGAGAGAGGAAAGAAGGAAAAAAAGAAGAAAAAAGAGAACAAATTCCTTTTTTCCATCCCATATACCAACTCATCTCCAGAAGAAACAGGTAAAAAATCCAACCGCGCACTTTACCCGTGCAGTTTGTACCGCAGCAGCGCTGCAATCCCGCCCAAAGCGTCCAGCCGTTCACCGGGTTCGAAGCTGCCCGAAAGCACGATGATCTTTGAGCGCATTTTTTCCGCTTTTTCGATCAGATGCTGCACGGTAGTATCGTGCAGCATCGTGTCAGTGATCAGCACCTGTTCTGTGGCACCGAAATCGATTGCATCTGATACCTCCTGCATGCCGTATGCCACCGGACCGTTCCGGGAGATCCGCAGAAGGACTTCTTCCACCACCTTCACTTCCCGTGCGAGCTGGAGGTCGCCAATCAGTTTCTCGAGGGTGCCAAGCCCGATGACTTCCTGGACTGCACCCCGCCCGATGCGCCGGGTCTCGATAACGACAGCACGCCCTGATGCGGCACTCTGGCGGCTCTTTGCAAATTTCACAAAATCGTCTTTGACAAATCCGGGACCGGCGATGATGACCGGCCCGGTAATGTCGGACAGGTAACCGAGCACCTGCTCAAAGAATCCCTGCCGGGAGTTCTCCTCCGCGCCTTTGCCACTTCCCATCGTGATGGACACAACACTTTCCGGCCCGTACTGGCGGAGACGGAAGAGCTCTGCTTCCCCCTCCTCAATGGTCAGGATATGGATGACACCATACACGGAGGCCTGCACTGCACGGTCGATCCGCTCGAAATCGACCTGTTTCCAGGCCCTGACAACTGAGATTTCATACCCGGTACCGACATTGAAGGTGTGGTGGGCACCCACGTCAACGCCGTGTTCGATGATGCCGCTGATCCGCAACCGGACTGCATGCACAGAAAACTCCACACGCTCGATCCGTACTCCGAGCCGCACCGGTCGCTTCTCCACCTTTTCAGGACGGATCTTGTCCGTCACGGCGGCAACGCTGCGCAGTGTTGTGGCAAAGACAAGGTCACCGGCTGCGATCAGGTGCCGGAGGTGCCAGAGGTCGTCGATGCTCTCGGGCAGCAGGCGGATCTCGCCAAAATTCCCCCTCAGTTCGCCGGTCTCTGCTTTCATGCCTCACCTGCAATGTCCGAGCCGCCCGGCGGGACAAACGCTGCAACCGCTTCGGTGTTGAGGATCCCGCGCATCCCTTTGAACTCTTCGTCCGGAAATTTTCCTTTCAGGAGACGAAGAACCTTTTTTGCCACATCATTGGGTTCGAACTGCCCGGGCTTAAGTTCCACATACGACTTTGCATTCTTCCTTATGGAGGATACAGGACCCCCGATCACCGCTGCCTGCGGTTCGAGCTGCAGCCCGATGGCGATACCCAGCGGCACATCCCGATACCAGGTACGTTCACCCCTCACGATAAATGAGCCGCGTGAGACATATTCCCCGTGCTCGGGCGTCTTGCTCACCTGGGGAGGGACTGCACTATATACATCTGCGGAGAAGTGCCCGCTGCGCCAAGCACCGGAATACGATGCAGCGAACTGTGCGACCTCATCCACCTGTCCGGTCTTTCCTTTCACGATCACGACGCTCGCCCCATGCACATCTGCATGAACAAAGAGGTCTCCCCCCGCCATGTACTTCTTGACCAGTTCTTCGTTCTGGCCCGCATCCCTTCCCCCAAGCACAACGACCCCATCGCTGGTTACAAACCAGCGGAACCTGTGATACCACTGTTTCTTGAGCGGGCGGATGTCGCGTTTTGCTGTTCTCTTTTTGAAGAGGGGTTTTGCCATTGCAGCAAGGGCCCCTTCTTTCTTGCGCCGGAATTTTTTTATCTCATCGTAATACCTCCCGGCATTCTGTTCAACGCTGTCGTTCACGTGGATCATCACCCTGTCGGAAATGTCAAGTTCTACGGCAGCCTGCTCCGGGTGAACAGAGATGATCTTCTGTGCAATGCTGCCGGGATGTGCCTGCAGGATCGCTGCTATCTCCTGCCACGACCGGGTTTTGCTCTCTTTTCTGAGGGTTGCGATCACATCGGCAACAAGCTGGTAGTTCTCATAGATGGCGGCGACGATCCTTTCTGCTTTCGCAATCCGGGCATCAAACTTTTTCACCGCTGCCTCCTGATGGCGCCGGATAAGCTCGTCTTTTGGGATCTTTTCTTTGGATGTTTGTCTGATCTCTGCTCGTGTCATCGGATAGAATGCATCAAGGGCTTTACAAAAGCTGGAATACTGCCCTTCCTGACCGGGTCCTCCAAGAGAGAGCGGTTCACATGACTTTTCAGAGATGATTGATGCCTGTTCGCTGTGGACACGGTCAAAGAGTGTTTGTATCGCGGCATAGACGGGGGCAGGATCAACGTCCCGCGCCGGCAGACTTTTGTCAACTCCGGCTTTCTGGCAGATATATTCTGCATACGTACCTCCCAGCATGCACCCGATTGCGAGCGCCCGGACAAGGTCCCGCTCATCCGATTTGAGAAATGCATTAAAATCGTTTTCTGATGCAGTTGGATCTGCACCGCTCATCACATACCGTGCGCCGGGCACGACATCGCGTTCCTTGAAACGGTGGTGGCGGAGCGGCTGGATGATCGAGTACTGCTCGTCAGTCAGCACCACATTTCCCTCATCATAGAGCTCGATGATAAGGTGGTAGGTGAGGTCGTGTTTCCCGACATCAAAAATAAGGATACGCTCAAGACCGTGCTGGCGGATATCGAGCACCTTGCCCCCGCCGATGTGTTTTCGCAGCAGCATTGCGAAGTGCGGCGGGTTTTTCGGGGGCTGCGGCAGTTCACTGACAAGGTGAGCCCTGCGCCCCGCCTCAATGATCAGCTGGTATTTTGCATGGTGCTGCCCGTTCAGCCGAATCCCCATCGTGCGTCCATCAAACTGGTAGATTTTGTCCACCCAGAGCGGGAGCTTTTTGCACAGCTCAATAACCACCGCTTTTACGTCAATCCCGCTCATTCCCTGTACTGTTGCCATCGTTCTACCAGACTATTGTGCGGCTCAGGGACGCACACAATCCACCTGAGAGGGGTGTTCCCCCGAACATACTAAATTACATATGGCATGCGCACTAAAAAATAAGTCTACTGGTGGATTTTCTGATGAGCGAGGATCTGGAAAAAGGGCAGCCCCCGGTATCAAAAAAGGCAAAAACCAGGGCTGAAAAACAGGCAGAACATATCGAACGGATCAAACGGACGCTCGTCGCGAGCCTCCTGGGAATACTTTCCGGGGCCCTGTCCTTTTTGTCCGGCGGAGTCCCGGACGCACACGGGCTCCAGAATAACGGACCCCTCGCATTCATGATCATGCTCGCCGGTATTGTCCTTCAGAAGCATGTCTTTGTACTCCTTCGCATGGACACGTCAAAACTCGGGGCAAAGGACTGGTTCTATCAGGGGTTCATGACGTTTGCCCTCTGGTTCATGACATGGACGATCCTGCTCAGCTCGCCGCGCGGCACGCTCATCTTTTGATCACCCATGCGGATCGCCATTGTCCATAAGGATCGCTGCCATTCCAGGAAGTGCGGCACTGAGTGCATTATCTACTGCCCACGTGTCCGGACGGGGGATGAAACGGTCGTTATCGGGGAGGACGGCAAAGCATTTGTCTCCGAAGAGCTCTGTGTCGGCTGCGGGATCTGCATAAAAAAGTGTCCGTTCGATGCAATCGATATCGTCAGCCTTCCCGAAGAGCTGGGGCATCCGACGCACCGGTACGGGAAAAACGGGTTTGCCCTCTACGGGCTTCCCATACCGGTTGAAGGGAAAGTGGCGGGAATCCTGGGTGCAAACGGGATAGGCAAAAGTACCGCCATCAAGATCCTTGCAGGGCAGCTGCACCCGAACCTGGGCAACTTCGAGTCTGAGTCGGCGTGGGAGGAGATCCTGAAACGCTATGCCGGCACCGAACTCTTTGACTATCTCCAGACCGTAGCAAAAAAGAGCCAAAAGATTGCGGCAAAACCCCAGTATATCGATTATATCCCAAAGATTTTTACCGGTTCTGTAAGAGACCTGCTTGAAAAGACCGATGAGCGGGGAAAACTTGCAGAGTTCATACCAGCGCTCAAGCTTGATTCGATTCTCTCCCACCAGATCGGCACGCTCTCGGGAGGGGAACTCCAGAGGGTCGCAATTGCTGCGTGCCTGGCGCGGGAAGCAGATTTTTACTTCTTTGATGAGATCACGCCATTTCTTGACATTTACCAGAGGATTGAAGCGGCCAAACTGATCCGCGAACTCGCGCAAAAACGCCCCGTCGTCATTGTTGAGCATGACCTTGCCATCCTCGACATGCTCGCTGACACCGTCCATGTGGGGTATGGCAAGCCGGCAGTCTTTGGCATTATGACCCGCCCCAAAGGAGTGAGAGTCGGAATCAACCAGTATCTTGAAGGGTACCTTGCTGAGGAGAATGTCAGGTTCCGTGAGTCTCAGGTGATCTTTGAGAAGCGGGCGCATCAAAAGGGATCTGAACGTCAGGATCTTGTCGAGATTCCGGCAATGACAAAACGGTACGAGTCGTTCCAGCTCACCGTTTCCGGGGGCACCATACGGTGTGGCGAGGTGCTTGGCGTTGTAGGTGGGAATGGCACCGGTAAAAGTACGTTTGCCAGATTGCTTGCCGGTGTTGAGAAACCCGACACCGGTGGCATGTCCACCAGCCTTCGGATCTCCTACAAACCCCAGTACCTTAAAGCTGACACGACGGACACGGTTGAGATGCACCTGCGGCAGGTCAATCCGAGGTTTGACTCCTCGCTGTTCCAGCACGAGATCATCGAGCCTTTGTCCCTCCAGCAGATTCTTGCATCCCCGATAGATACCCTGAGCGGGGGGGAGCTCCAGCGCCTCGCAATCGCCACCTGTTTGTCGCGCGATGCCGATCTCTATATCCTTGATGAACCCAGCGCCCACCTCGATGTGGAGCAGCGCGTGAAGGTGACAAGGATGATCAAGCACCATGCGGAGGGAAAGGAAGCGGGCATCCTTGTCATCGACCACGACATCTACCTGATCGATATGATCAGCGAACGGATTCTGGTATTCGAAGGGGCGCCGGGTGTGCTTGGAACGGTAGCAGGTCCTTTTGACATGCGCACGGGTATGAACAGGTTTTTACGCGACCTGGGGGTCACGTTCAGGCGCGATCAGACCGGCCGGCCGCGGATCAACAAACCCGGTTCGTTCCTTGACAGGGAGCAGAAGGTGCAGGGCGAGTATTACTACTATACAGCAGAGAACTCGTAAAGAACGGATATTTTAATATAATAGCGCTCAATGTTCCCTATATGGTACGGGGAGAGCGGCTCTCTGATGCGATTGTCTACAATAAGATGAATCTCTTAAAAAAGGATTTTTCCGGCTATATTGAGAAAAATACCGGCAAGGTCGATGCGAACCTGCCGGTTTTTTTTGGCTATGTCGTATCAGCTCTGGAGAATTCCTTCCCCGATATCTCCGATGAGTCATATGATGACTTCATCGACAGCATCACCTTCAAGGTGCTCGATGTGAGCAGCAACATCAATGATTTTGAGTACGTGAAGAAGGTTATCCTGAATGCATTGCGCTTAAAAAAGAGAAAAGACGCCGATATGGGTGTCAATATCGTTGTGGGGCTGAAACTGTTGAAGATTGGTGACAACGCACACGCCCTCGAATACCTGCGCAATTACTGGAATCTTGATGTCATGCTGGGTGCTGCAGTCGCCCATTGTTATTATACGCTCTCGCTGCGCGAATATACCGATGAGGAACGGCAGAAAAAGTCGCGCCCCGGCGAAATGGAGCTTCTGGCGCGCGAGAAGATGATCGAACTTTCCCGGAAAAAACCCCCCCTGCAGAAGCTTCCCCAGCTCGAGCTCGAAGATACTGCATTTCTTGATAAGATCTTCTGGCAGATGATATTCCTCTCGCTCGAATGGTTTCCGAGCGAGGCGTGGTTTGTCACGATCGGGCTTGAAAAAGCAAAAATTTCCAACAACAGCGAGATGAAAAAACGGCTTCTTGAGATCGGAGCCGAGCAGTTCTACAACGATATTAATTTCCTGCGGGAGATGTTCTACTTCAAACTGGAAGGTAAGGACGCCGGTGGTGCCGCGGGCGTGGTGAACCAGTTGATCAAGCAGTATCCCGATAACCTTGAACCTATTTTTCTGGGGCTCAAGCTCTCCCTCCTTACCACCAAGAAGATCACCTACCACAGCTTCAGAAAATTAGCCATAACAAAGGGTATGCCGGTGTATACGATCGGGCTCTTTGATTTTGCATTCGACCTGTTAAACAAAGACAATAAGGAAGCGCTCGGGCACCTGGCGGATATTGAAAAGAATTTCCCGTATCTGGAGTACTATGTCACCACCCTCCAGTACCTCGCAAAGGATTTCTTCTCCGAGGATGAATCCCGCAAGAAAACGGCAAAGAAGACCATCCTTGATTCAATAGAAGAATTCTGTATCGAAGTGATAAGGAACAAGGAACCTTTGCGCTGACAGAGTCCCTGCACCCATTCACCCGATCCCCGCTGACCATTTCTTTTTATAAAAAACGACCGGGTCAAAAGCCGTGCGGTTTGCTGATATCTTCTTTCAATATTCTTCCTATTTTTTTGTGGTTTTCATCGGGTGAGTGATGTGCCTGACTCCTTTTGTAGTCAGCTGGAGTTCTCTGTGCGTTGTGACGACTTCGGCAATTCCAAGGGTCAGGATCTTATCATAAATTGCATCCAGCTGCGGGGGGGGAATGTTTAACATTTTTCCAATCGCACGTGAGTCCATACCGCTATAGATGAGCATTGCCACATGCCTGTCGGTAGCGTCAAGTTCGCTCCCATTGGTGCTCATTCCCGTGGTTGCACCCTTCAGGAATGTTGAGAGCTCCTGCAGGGTGGGGGGCGGGCAGAGTACATAAGCGGATAGTACCTCACCGGATTTGATGTAATCGATCCGGACGATGTCGGCAGATGTACCTTTCACATCAGTTTTTGTCGATTCGACCGCAGTTACATCGGATATTGGAACACAGACCTGCCTGTTCTGGGTTACAAACCAGATACCGGTGCTCATGACAACAATACTCCCTTTTTCCCAGGGGGTATTCGTGAGCGGGAGACTGCTGCGGATTGCCATTGACTTGAAGTACGCAACCGTGCGAAAGGCGGTACAGGAATTAAGGATCAGTTTTTTTAAAACCTCGAGTACCTTGTCGACAGATTTTATTTTTAAGGTTGTTTCTATCTTCTCTTTTGTCGTGATGACCAGTGTGTGGGGTTTTTCTGCAAGATCGATGATCGAGACAAACGGCACTTCATAATTGACCGGGGGAGGGATGACAAATCCCATTGTGCCGATCCCCATATGTATGACAATCCAGGCGTTGTTGTGTTTGATCTTCACTGGCACATCTTTCATGCCGCACTCCGAAAAACGCTGTTTATTCCCCGATCACTCAAAATTACTTCTGTTTCCCTGTATATGAGCATTACTTCTGATTATGACGGTTTTGTTTTGCTTTTTCTGTCTTCAATCGTACTCAATCCCATGTAGAGTTCTGAGAGTTCCTTTTCAATATCTTTTGCCTGCACCTTGAAATCCTTTAAATCGCGCAGCAGGCTTATATCCTTTGCCTTCTTTGTGGTCTTGATGTCCGCAGCAAGAGAACTGATCATCACATCGTCGGCTGAGGGCGGAGCGGTGAACACGGTCATATCAGACTGATCACGAGCGCGTTGAATCATGCCCGGAACCCCCGACAGGGAACTGGCCGGGGCTGTCGGTTCCCTGGTATCCTGCACGTCCGGGGCGGGAGTTATTGCCTGGGGAAAGGCAATGGCCGTGGCGGTGGCAGGCTCCTCTTCCCACATGTCCCCGTCCAGTTTTACCGCATCAAAATCGATCGTATCAAGTTCGTCAAGGTTCTGGTCAATGGTGTCGGTTCCTTCAAGACCGTTGAATTCTTCAAGATCCGGTTCTTCTGGTGCAGGCTGTTCCTGCGCCTCCATTGAAACCTCCTGGGGTGGAATCGGGATATCCGATTCTCCGATTGTTACACCGGAAGATCCCGGTACATAGGGTGGGGTCAAATCCGTTGGAGGGCTGTCAGGCTTGATTTCGGTGCCCGTTTTGTTCTCCTCATCAACTGTATCAAGAAGGCCGGTCTCGAGTTCATCGCTGGAAAGCGAGAGGAACGGGTCGTTCGCATAGCTGGGTGACGAGCCCCCCTTTGCACTGCTGCCACCCGTTCCACCCGATCCCACCTTATCCGCCTTCATTGAATCCTGTGACAATTCTCCTGCCCGTGCCAGGGCAGATACGTTCACTTTTTCGCTGACCTTTTTATTGGGCAGCGTGCGAATTTCCCCGGCCGTATCCCCCTGTGGTTTTGTCCTTGTCCGAAGAATTGTACCCAGTGATTTGAAGGATGAAGCAATAGAGCTCAGATTGAGGGAAAAATCTTTTTTTCTGTCGGGGCTTTTTGTGTGTGTGGTCTCAAACGGCTCTACCTTAAATTCAATGGTCTGTTGAGGTTCTGCTCCTTTTTGTTCTGCGATCTTTATGTATGTTTTATTGCTCTTCTGTCTCCTGATAAAGGAGATCTTATCCATATTGAGAATCGATTTTTTTATTTCGGAAGCAGTAGACGGGCTCAGAAGGACAAGGAGGAGGAACCCGATCGCTGCAGCAAGGGCGATGATGAAGACCAGGGGCAGGTCGAACAGGATTAAAACCGTTCCGGTACTTACCATGATGATAAAGATCAAAAGCCTGCGAAGACCGCTATTCATCGTTTCCCCGCTCTCATATCGCCGGTGCTCCCATGGATGTCAGTGCCTCCGGGTTGAAGAACACGTTGACTACCACTGGTATTACAAGGAACATCACACCGGTCAAGAGACAGAATATCGCGATGTAGAAGTAATACATGTACCGATCCCCGCCACCTACGATCTTGGCAATAATGATATTGGCAACCGTGAGAATGGTGAGGATGATCACGACATACATGCCCATTACGTTCTCGGGAAAGTTGGTGAACATATTGAGCGAACCGCTAATCGCACCCCCCATGGATGCACCGGAAGCCCCCCCGGATGCGCTTGCCGTCCCCTGAAAGTGTGACATCATGGATGCAACAGAGCCGGTGAGCACCACCATAATCCTGAACAGGGCAATAAAGATGCCCGCCATAACGACATGCATGGGGAGGAGCATCAGGAAAAAACTCTTTGAGAGCATCTCCCTTTTCTCCCGCAGGAGCACCTGTTCGAGCATCGAAGACCCGACAATCTTGCCAATGGGGTCCGGCGGGCCCCCGAGCCTGATCGTATCGAGGTAGATATTGAGGTACTTATAGATAAGGTCACTGCCTGATTCACCGACGAAGCGATCCCATATCTGCCGGTTGTCAAGTCCGAGGTTCATCTTTGAATAGACAGAGTTGAGGAGCGGTTCTAAGGCCATGAAGGATCTATGGTCGATCGCTCCCAGGGCAAACACTGCGGTTGTTGCCTTTCCCCCCATCACCGCGCCGAAACTTTTGATAAATGTGGCAAAATCATTGTCCCGGAGCGTGATGTTGTGGTCATCAATAAACCCGATAATGCCCAGCGGGGCCATCAATACGCCAATCAGGACAAAGATCAGCCCTGCTGGAACGCCCAGAACCGCCATGACCAGAGCGATCATGATTGTGACCGGCACGATAATTCTTTCCATCGCGTGGATGGTATCCTGCTCTTTTGATGACCTCCCGGCCAACCCGTGCGTTTTCTGATCTTCCGGCACGGACTGGTACATCATGAGAATCCCGGCACAGCTGATGGCAAGGATAACCGCATACGCCATATTCAGGGTCCCTTCCATGCCTACCGGCGAGTAGATTGCCACCGAGATCATGATGGTAACGGCAATCACGGTACCGGCAAGGAGCATGGCAACATAGGCGTCGCCCCATTTTGTTAACAGTTCAAAACCCTGTTCGTACTGGTTGCGGAACGCACTCCGCACGGTGTTGATCTCATTGGCGAGAAATTCCTCATCCGGGATGTTGGAGTTGATCGCAGTCGAATACCGCAGCAGCATCATCTGGAGCATCTCATTTTTTGTCCGTTCGGCGACAAAACCCAGGGACTCCGCATAGCTGTAGTTCCACTTTTTAACGTACGTGTTGACCCGCATGATGTAGGGCGAGGAGATATACTCCCTCCGTTCAGCGGTATTTGCAAAGATCTCGGGGCGTGTCGCGTTTGCGTGGGCAAGCGATGCCATGTATGTTGTCATGAAGAGAAGGTTGGCGCCCATCTTCCTGTTCTCGATCATCTGGGCGATCCGCTCTCTGAATGATGCAATACTGGACTCGAACGGAAGCGAACTGCTCCCCTGCAATGCACGGAGACGGTCCTTGACATTCTCGAACATGAAGATCAGGCCCCGATCGTGAGGAGTCCCTGCTTTTTGATCTTGGTGATCATATGGAAGAGATCCCAGAACTTGGCATAACCGGCTTTATGGAGCCGTTCAAGGATCTTGGCCCTTCTCTCGACCTCGAGGTAAATTTCGGCCTTCTTGCTGTCGGGAAGTCCCAGCATGGTCGCGATCTTGTTTTCAAGAAGGTAGGAATTTCCCCTGCCACTCCAGATAAAGGTATCGGTCAATGGATCCCAGGAAAACATCTGGACAAACGTGAACCCCCCGGTCTCTCCATCATACCCGACCAGTTCGTTGCAGCTGGTCATCCGGCGCACAGTCTGCCCATCGGGACGTTTTACTGCGCTTGTCAGGATGATGAGATTTAAGTTGTCGACATAGGTTTTTGGAATGTTGATCGGTTCTCCGCAGAGACGCTGGATAAGTTTCTCGACGGATGCTGCGTGGAACGTGCTCATGACAGGGTGCCCGGTCTGCATTGCGGAAAACGCAACCGAACCTTCCACCCCGCGGATCTCACCCACAAGGATCTGGTTGGGGCGCTGGCGGAGTGCAGATTTGAGCAGGTCATACATGGTGACCTCGCCCGTTGTCCCTGTCCCTTCCCCTTTGCCTTTGGCAAGCGCAACTTCCCGCACCCAGTTCCGGTGGGGAATGTTCAGCTCGGGAGTGTCTTCGATGGAGACAATCTTGTTTTCAGGTGGAATGAATGTCGTAATCGCATTGAGCATGGTTGTCTTGCCGCTTGCCGTTTCACCGGAGACAAATACCGACATCCCGTACTCAACACAGATCCAGAGGTAGGCAGCAGCCATGTAATCGATCCCGCCATTTTCGACAATGTTAAGGATTGAAAGCGGGACCTCGTTCACCTTGCGGATGGTGAAGTTGCTGCCGTGTTTGCTGATGTCAGTTCCGTAAATAATGTTGATACGGGAACCGTCCGGGAGTGTCGAATCGACCACCGGGTTACGGTACGTAATGGGACGTTTGATCCGTTCGGCAATCTTGATGACAAACTCGTCCAGCTCGCTGGAGACCTTGAATTCAATGACCGATTTGAGTCCCTTGAAGATCTTGTGTTCGATAAAGATCGGGCCGACACCATCACACGAAATATCTTCGATATACGGATCGGAGAGGAACGGCTTTAACGCCCCCATATCGATCTTGTCGCGGATCAGCAGGTACTCGATCGCACGGTACTCCTGTTCTGTGAGGATGAATTTACCCTCCGGGGTCACCGGGATATATTTAATTGACTTCTTCTGCTTGAGCATCTTTTGTGCGGTAAAATCGGTTTTCAGGAATGTGTTGATCCTGCCTTTAATATCCTGCTTCTTCTCATCGCCACCAGTGAGTGCCTTGATATCGATATTTTTTGGCTTGATGACGGCAATCGTGGCCAGCATCGCTTTTAATGCTTCAGCCCGTTCCTGATCGGTCCGGGGGTCAGTTTCAAGGCCGTCGATGATCTCGACCAGTTTTGACTCGATGACGGGCATGATATCAAAGACAGAATGGAGGAATGACGGTTCGATGGGGATATAGTAACTGCGCACGTCATCAGGATCCGGCAGGATGTGGACAAACGTGGTCTCGTTTACCGGGTAGATCAGGTTCGGGCTGTCCATGGTGCGGAGTTCTGTTTTCAGTTCTGACAAAAAGAGCGGGATGCCGTAGGTGTTGACCGGAAAGATATGGAGGTATTCGAGGAGGTGGGGGCTCGTCCTGATGTACTCCTTGGCATTTGCCGGCAGCATCTTGTAGAGTGCACTTGATTCGATGTCTCCGTAAATATCAACCTTTTCATCGATCGGTTCCGGCTTGAACGGCAGGTTGGTTACAACGGAGAGGGTCCCCATATCACACCTTTGCAAAGCTCATCGGAATTACCTTCATGCCATACCCGGGGTGCACTTCAAAGCTCACAAGATTTCCGGTGGTCTTTTTTGCGCCCCGCACTTTTTGCACTTCCAGCACCATGACATACTTATCGCCGACAAGGGCTTTTTTCATCGTCATGTGTGCGTCGGAGATCGAACGGATGCGCACGAGTGTATCTTCCTCAAATGCATATGTATGGAGCGTGATAAGAATAGTCTTTCCCCGATCCACCAGTGATTTGCAATCGGTGAAGAATGAAAGTATGGTATCAGTTTCGACATATTCGGTAAACAGCGTGAGGGAATCGATGATGATAACCTGTGCCGGGCTGCGCCCGATGCTCCCGATCAGGCAGGTCAGGACATTTTCCATCTCATCTTTTGTCCATTCAAAGCCAACGACATGCAGGGGGAAGACCCTGAGGTACCCCCACGCGAAATATTCGGAGACGTCAAGGCTCATCGACTCCATCTGCTTGACAAAACTCTTGGTGGTATTCTCGGTGGTGAAGAGGTCAACAGAAAGCCCCTGTTTCATCGCCCCGTACATGATCTGCTGGGTGAGCACGCTCTTTCCCGTATCGTTCTCGCCCTCGATGAGTGTCAGGGACTGGAGCGGGAGCCCGTCTGCGATCTTCTTGTCGAGCTCACCGTTTCCCGTGGAGATGACCTGCTTTGCTTCCGCCTCTTTTTGGTCTGTCATGATAGGTGGCATGGTATGGGTCTCCGGTTATGGGGTCCTGCCAACTGCAGTTATGCCATTTGGTGTGGTTACATTCACAACGGCGTTAGGGTGAGTTCCAGAAATAATGTAGTTGTCGATCTCTACTCCCATCTTTTCACCGGGATCTAACATGTAGGGATGGATGGTATCAGGGGTTATTGTCATATACCCCCACGTCTTGCTGTAATTGTATCCCGGTGTATTTCCAGATACTACGCCATTAAAGGAGTAATACTCAGGTACTCCACCGGATATTGATATAACCATGTCAGTGTGGTTGAAATCACCGATAGGCTCACTTCCAATATTTTTAAGATCGAATGTAAGGTTGTGCAAACTGCCTGTTGGAGGTGAGAACCATTTTGCATTCGAGACCTGGATGGCAGTATCCATCTGCGCCTCTTTCTTTATTGTCATATCTTTCTGGGCTGATGCGATACTATCAGCGGACACAAGGGTACCGCCGACCAGCACGTAGCCGACAAGAACCAGCAATAAAATCCCAATCGCAGATGCGATTATAATTGCACCAGCCATGTTCTTTCAACCCCCTCCACAGGCTTGCGTATCTTCTATTATATTCCCTCTCGTAGCTGTCACACCATTTGGAAGAACGACCGTTATATAAACCGGGGATGACCAGATCTCAGCATTTCCATATAGATATTCCCCCGGATCCCACACGTTTTCATTGAAATCCTCAGGAGAGGGAGTTGGATAGGAGTTCTCCATATAAATGCCGTATATAAAATACGTCATGGTCGGGTCCTTACCCGTCCCGTTGGTATACAAATACGGTCTACCATCACTCCGAATTTGCATAATGTCAATGTGAGATAAATCACGGATTTTTTGATTTCCGTTATTCAGTATCCTAAAATGTGTCTCCATGTAAGTATTATCGTTATCATAGCAGTTGTCGTGCCAGTGAACTTCTTCAATCGATATGGAAGTCCCCAGCCGCTCTTGCTGCCCGAGCGTCATATCATCCTGGGCATCGATGACTATACCTGAGGTTGTCATGATGCTTCCTACAACGACGTAGGCAACAACAACCAGCAGCATAATGCAGATCGCTGCCCCGATTACATCAGCGCCGGCCATACCCTTTCATCCCGATCGACTGGATTCATATGATCGCCACCTGCGCCGTGCTGTGCCTGATGCCTGCCGACCGATACCATATAATATTCTCTATCTCTGCTTTGTTCCATTAAACCTGCAATATGGCGGGGGAATATGCTGAGGTATCCCCATGAGAAATATCCGGTAACTTCAGGGCTCACGGACTCCATCTGTTTGATAAAACTTCTGGTTGTGTTCCCGGTGGTGAAGAGGCCAACAGAACACCCTTGTTTCATCGCCCCATACATGATCTGCCGGTTGAGCACACATTTTCCCGTATCGTTCGCGCCATCGATCAGCGTGAGGGACCGGAGCGGGAGCCCGTCGGCGATCTTCTTATCCAGCAGGTAGTTGCCCGTGGAGGTGATCTGCCTGTTTTCACCCCCAATTAGGTTTGGGATGCTGGTCTGCATTGTGTGTTCCTCCCGTTATACCGTATAAAATGCCGACACTCCGTTGGGTGTTGTTCCTCCCACCAGGAAGTGATCGGGAATTGAATTGAAATTGCAGATATCTATTGACAATTCTTCCTCCGGGTCCAACATACCGGGATTCATAATATCATTGGGGAATATGTTGTAATAATTCCATGTCCGACTATTTGCATCTCCGCAATTCCCCACAAAGGTGGCATCCTGCGCATTAGCATCAAATCTATACAGTACCGGGGCATCTGTAGAAGTCGCTACATATACTTCCATAGAATTAAAATTGCTGATTACCTCATTTCCGGTATTTTTAATATGAAAATGTAAATACCACCGAATTGGATTCCCCCAATACCAATCATACGCATAGAAAGTTGGGAAACTTGAACCTGGAGTATTATTGACCTGGATGGCAGTGTTCAACCGCTCTATCTGGCTGAGCGTCATATCCTTCCTGGCAGTGCTGACCGTAACTGCTGCCGTCGTGATGCTTCCCAGAACAACATAGGACACAATGAGCAGCAGCGTTATGCCGATTGCCGCTTCGATTACATCAGCACCGGCCGTTGTTGACCACCTCAGTTATATTGCCGTGAATTCTTCTGACCTCGAGACACCGCTGGGTAATGTAAACTGGAAATATGTGGTATAGGACGAATACCAAGTTGCTGAAAAGGGATAAAATGCATCAACCTGCAATGTCTCGCCGGGATCCCAATAATTGTTGGTGGTGCCCACGTCCCAGATTGTGTACCACCATTGTGAAGATGCCGGTTTAAACAAAGAAACTGTGCTTCTTGTCGCCCGTGTAAAACTGTCACTCTTTCCTACATACACATCTGCAGACTCAATCTCAGATTTCCCAATCCGGGCTGTGCCAATATTTTTCATCCATACTGTGACATTCACACCGGCAGGAGAGGGAGGTGACGATAGGTATTTTGCGTACGTGGTCACAATCTTGAAATCCGTCCGCATGCTCTTGTCCGTAGCGGCCGACGCGGACGAGAACGTCCCGACCATGTTCCAGATAATGGGAAGGACAGCGACAATCAGGATGGAAGCTGCGACCACACCGGTGATCAGCATCATCGCAGAAACAAAGGTTTCGGAAGCCACGGTATCATATCCTGTCCGGGAGGTTCATCCAGTCTTCTTCCATCTCCTTGTTCTTGGCTGGTTTCTTCTCTTTTGCCGGTATGGTCGGGAACTCGACCTGCATTACCGGAGATGGTGTCACGGACGGTACCTTCTGTGAGCGCTGCTCCATCATCAGTTCAATCATGTCACGGTCAAGGGAGATGTCTTCAGGTGCGATGATCCGGTTTAACATGTAGAGCTCCGAGACGTATTCATCAGGGCCGACCTCGTGCTCCTCGCCAAGGCTCGCCGGCATGAGTTTTGCGACCTCCCGGATCTCTTCAAAGGAATCCTTGCTGATGTATCCCATCGTTTTGTAGGACTGGAGGATGATCTCAAGCCGGTCGTGCCCGTATTTCCTGACCGCCTGTCTGGTCCATTCAAAGAGCTTGTATACTTTCTGGAGCCGGAATTTCTCGCCATACACCGGCAGGGGGCCCGGGGACCCCGCCCTGACACCCGTCGCCTGTGCCTTGAACTGCGCAACGAGCTGGTCGTCGATGATCCTGCGGTCTATTCCCACGTGCGGCGGGAGACTCTGGTTTGCGTATCCCGGGGTGGATGGCGGGACAGGGGCAATGGCTTTGTCCGGTTCAGGTTTCTGCTGTTCTGCTTTTTCCATGAATGAGTTTATCTGGGCTTCAGGGGAATTCTGGGCGGCCTCTTCTCCATTCAGTCTGGTATTTTTTGTCTCACCATTCCCTTTCTGGAACCTTTTTAGTTCCGGAGCATATCCCCTGCCCCCGGGAACAGAGGCTACGATAAACGGATTTTCCATCTCATTCATCCGCTCACGGATGTCCATGAGCAGCCGCTTGATTGACGTTTTGAGGAGATCCACTTCCCGCTCGAGGTTCAGGATCTTGGCGTCCTGATCGTCCGGGGAACCCTTGGGTACAATCTGATCTCCCTGTGCCGGGTTAACCGCCATAACATATTCCTATATAATGATGGTCATTTAAATACATTCTCGTCACAGAATACCTTTCGACATCGGGATGGATCCCAAACGAACGGTACATTGCTGTTCTTTTTACAATCGGATAAAATGGAAATATTTAAGATACAAAAAACAGGTCTTTTAACAATATTTTGGTAATTTCCTAAAACCAAGAAAAAAAATTCTGGAACCTGAACCCTTTATGGAATGAGCAGCAGATTTGACAAAACGAACTTTGAACCATACCGACAGAAATTTTCCAAAAAACAATGAAAATTTTTAAAAATTTTTAAAAATTTTTTTCAAATTTTTTTCCAACAACCGATTAATAATTTCCCGGTATTATTCCATGCAAATTATGCGGTAACACCACCGTTGATTCCCTCCTGCATGGTACAATATCACGTTGGGATCTGCGGGGATTATTCCGGTTATTCGCCCCATATCTCTTCCACACCGCTGACAGTATGTCCATGACCTCCCCTTACAGTATTGGCAACGCATGGGAACATCGACGCATCGAATGCTGGGTAGTGGGACGTTTCTATTTATAGTAATTATTTTTATATGACGTCGATATATGTGGTTATGGCAACCTTTCCTCGTATGGATCAATCCCCAATACCCCCCTAAAATTCCCTGCCACAGAATCGCACGAAAGAGCAATTTTTTTCCTGATTAAATCGATTACTTTCGAAAAATACCCGATTAAAACACATTTTTTTGTGGCGGTGAACAATTTCGGGTATCTCTGGTCAACCGGATCCTGGGTCTGGGAACATCGGAGCACGTATCGGACGTATTTTAATACTCATGAGAGGCAAGGCGCTCCAGGATGAAAACTGATGAATAGCGGTGGGTTGCACACAGCGATAACCTCTGTGGGGTGGTGGGACCCAAAATTGACCGTGATCTCAACTGGCTGATATATGGGTTGAAACCGGGAATAATTTTTTTTGGAAAATTTGGCCAGCGTAGCGTCAAAAATTTTTTTGCGCTGAAAAATTTTGACTTTTTTACTGATGGGGATTTTTGTGATGAAAAAAATCCCGTACGCGTTGTCGCCGCCGCGATATTCCCCGACCCGGAAAAGCGTCCGGGACCTAGGAAATCAGGACATTGTCATGCATCCCCTACAGGTCCGGAATTTTTTTTGATAAAATCCTTTGGAGCCCACATGTGCAGAGTCCTGAATAAAATTATTTGTGTACAAATTATTGTTTTTAAAATTCTTAAAAAAAAGAAAAAATTTAGTAGAGAATGTTGGTCTTGTCAATGGAGGCTGGAGCTATCTTGGTGAATGGTAATGCGGCACCAACAGAAGGTCGAAGTTCAAAATTCATAGTTGTTGATTTTGATACTTGAACAACAAAGAAATCAACTTGAACCTGATCCCCGGCACTCATGGATGACACGGTCGAAGATCCACCGGTTAATGTTGTGTTAAAACTAGCAGTATTTGCTGCAGTGGCAGTGTAGTTGAGTACTACAGGAATAGTAGCGGGAGTAGAAAAAACAATTCTCATTTTTGATAAATCAACAGAAGGAGCCCCGGGTGCCAACGCGAGGGTTATTCTGATCTCATCAATTGTTTTTTCTCCTGTTATTGTTGCGGGTGTTGAATTGAATGCGTATACATTCCCTATCATCTGGAGGTTCGCAGTCGCCTGTTCTACACCCTTGTACACCGTCTCCTGCGCCTTCTGGGTCGTGAAGAACCCGGCGCCGAGTACGACGTAGGAAAACACCGCGGCAACGACAACGAATGCGATCAGGACGATCGCCGCCTCGAGCCCGGTGAATGCATCTTCATGGTTACGTAACATGTTTTTTCACCTAGGTTTTTGTGAAACACACGGTAAGCGATGCTCCGCCACCAGTGCCACTGATTTGTTAAGTAACCGTTCATGATATAAATATTTTGTGTGGAATGTTGCCTGTAATTCCTGCGGATTTCTGATGCACCAGTAATCCAGTAGGATTGGTGAAAACGAGCTGACGATTTTATGAAAAAAAATTCCCACCAGAATACGGAAATATGGTCATGACTCCCCGGATTCATAGTGCATGATATGCATCCTGTACATGGCACCCCGGCTTCGTGTGGCAGGGATTGTTTCCGGAACCGTCAGCATTGCCATGTGCCGTCCGGCTGGCATATTGATATATACCGGCAACCAAGTCATCTTTGATGGAGAAGGAAGACTACCATTGGGTGATACTGGCACTGGGTATATTGCTTCTTGTCGGCCTGTTCATAAAACCTGCTCTCACGCATGAAGCGCCCAATTTCCAGCTTCCGCAACTACCGGCACTGCCCTCCCTTCACCTCCCCACACCGTATCCTACCATGACAGCCAAACCAGTGACAATGGTTCCGACGCAGCCGGTCACAACGATCCCGACTACGGTACCGGGAACACCAGCGATACCCGCAACCACCACGGAACCTGCCCCGCAAACAGTTACCGTCCGGAATGGTTCGAAGCAGACGGTGGAATTCGTTGATCCGGGTACGTATAATGTCAGTCTGACTTCCTTTGTCCCACGAAATCTGTCTCAAACCCAGTCCCCCTACAGGACAACAGATTATACATCCCTCCTCACCAGCCCCATCTCGGGTCAATACAGCGGCACTACACAGGTTGTTGACATTCCGTTTCCGTACTGGGAACTCTGGTATACGGTGGAAACGACCGCGTCAGATTTGAGAGGGCAGGGTGAACCATTATCCTCATATTCCACGGTCATGCCTTCCTTTAGCATTGACGTTGTTGATACAGATAATCCCTCTTCCATTGTAAGGACAATCATACCTCTGGGGAGTCTCGATCCTTCGCTCTGGCAAACGAACGATCCCCGGCCGTGGAAGGAAAAATTCTTAGAGGGAAACAAGAGGTATTATTTCATCATCAAGGCAAACATGCTCTCATCGTATTCCATTGACA
This sequence comes from uncultured Methanomicrobiales archaeon, assembly GCA_903900025.1. Taxonomy (GTDB): domain Archaea; phylum Halobacteriota; class Methanomicrobia; order Methanomicrobiales; family Methanospirillaceae; genus MVRE01. The sequence continues at coordinate 32,099 of CAIULN010000027.1, forward strand.
TCAAAGTCCCTACCAGCTATCTGAAGAAAATTTAATTTTTTCTTGAAAATTTCGCATGTGCTGCGATAAATTCACGCACCATCTGCGTTGCAACCGTGGCCGTCTGCCCGTTATCAGACGGGCTGACCTCAACATAGTCAAAAGAGACGACCCGCGGAGCGACTGCATTGATGAGAACACGGATATCCTGTGGTGCCAGCCCGAAGGGCTCGGGAGTACCAACGCCCGGGGTCAGGCAGCAGTCAATGACATCCGCATCAATGGAGAGGTACACGCGTTTTTTTCCAATCGCATCCAGAATATCTTTTGTCACCTGCTCCATGCCGCGTTTCTTTATTTCATCGGAGGTAAACAGCGAAAGTGACCGCGCAAGGTCGAACTGCTCCCGCGTTCCGCTCCGTGCACCAACAATGATGATGTCTTTGATCCCGTCGTCAATAACACGATGCGTGGTGCACCCGTGATTATTTTTTGTACCGCGGAACTCGTCCCGCAGATCGAGATGGGCATCGCAGACAAGATAACAATCAGGCATGACCGCACGCACGGCTCCTGCGGTGATGGTATGTTCCCCACCGAGCATGACGGGGACTTTGTCATCCCGGATAATGCTCCCCGCCACTTCAAAAACATCGTTCACCATATCATCAGGAAGAACCCCGGTATCAATATCCCCGAGGTCGGTGATAGTGAGATCGGCCAGGTCGATATCATGGGAAGGCATGTATGTCTCGAAATTATACGAGACCTGCCGGATCGCACGGGGGCCTTCGCGGGTACCGGGCCGGAACGTGGTGGTGGCATCGTACGGGACACCGAAAATAACGTATCTGGAACTTTTATAATCGGAATTGCAACCTGCAAAAAGGTTGTTTGTGAAATGAATCATAGGGTCGATCCGGATACAAGGGTCAGTCGATCTTTTTCTTGCCCATGGACTCGATATAGACGATCTCTTTTCCGACTTCGACATGCCCCTTCTTGTCTTCAGGAATGGGTATCTCAAAGTTCGAGTAATCCTTCATATCCATCAGTTGGGCCGTATTGCCGGCAATTGAGATCACCTGGCCGCTCTTTCGTTCAACGATCGGCACATAGGTCTTTGCCGAAACCGGTTGCACAATTGAACGTTTCACACCATCAAAAATGCCAACTGCATCGATCCGCGCCTTTGCAGCACCGTGCTTACCGGGTTTTGACGTGGCAATCCCGACCACTCGGCACGGCTCATCCTCAATAACAATATAGCGACCCTCTTTGATCTTTCCGATTTCCGTCTGTTCTTTCATGGTAAAGGTTCCTTGTATCCTATATACTCACACCCGTTAGTAATTTATCTTTATTGCATTAATAAATACAACGGACAAAAAAGGCAGGCGTGCGGGTATGGAGTTCCTTTCGGCGTGCGAAGAGATGACAAAAGCAGTAAAAGATGCCATCTGCGACATGGAAGGCACGCCGGCAGCCGGGGATACGGTGAAGATCGGGGCTGATCTGACCCCGACAAAACGGATCGACCAGGTTGCCGAAGACTGTATCGTTGAATACCTTTCTTCCCACCCTCTCTGCTCGCTCCTTGTCAGTGAAGAACTCGGTACAAAAGAGTTCGGGAATGGAAAAGGCACCATCTTTCTTGACCCCATTGACGGAACGTATAATGCGGTCGCGGGAATTCCATTCTATGCACTCTCCATCGCATATGCCGTTCAGGGGGAAGTGAAGCAGGCATTTGTATGCAACCTTGCGAGTGGGGAGACGTTTACCGCAATCAAGGGAAAATTCTCCCACTGCAACAACAGACCCATACGGGTATCGGCGATCTCCCACCTCGATGAGTGCGCGATGAGTGTGTACGGAAGAAAATTCGATCCCACCCGCGTCATGCAGCTGGGGATGAAAATCCGGCGCTGGCGACTGCTCGGCGCATCTGCGCTGGAATTATGCTATGTCGGTTGCGGCAGGATCGATGGGTTTATCGATCTCCGGGGTACCTTGCGGGTAACCGATGCTGCTGCCGGCATGCTGGTCTGCACTGAATCCGGTGGCATGGTGACCGATCTCGAGGGCAACCAGATCCGGTTTCCCAACGAAGTTACCGCCGGGAGATGCCTTATCGCTACCAACAATGTACTGCACCACAAAGTGATCGAATATCTGCGGTGATGCTGAAATGAAGATGCTTTTCATATCACGAATCGACAGCAGGGATGCGCTGATGTTCACTGGGCAGCTTGCCGGCGACCTTCGTGCCCGTGGGCATGAAATTATCCTGGAAGATGAGACTGCAGCAGCGCTTGGCACCTCCGGAGTCGCACTTTCTGTCGCCTCCGCAGATCTTGTTGTTGTGGTTGGCGGCGACGGCACAATCCTGCGTTGTGTCCAGCGCATGGATCACCAGATCCCCCTTGTCGGGATCAACCATGGCGAGGTCGGTTTTCTTGCAGACCTGGAACCGCTGAAGGCTCTGGACTTTCTTTTGAACCTTCCTGAAAATTTCGCTGTAGAACAACGGATGCGTGTGGCACTTGCAAAGGATGGAAGACATCTTGGGGATGCCCTCAACGAGGCGCTCATCGTGACCACGCGACCGGCAAAAATGCTGCGGTTTTCCATCCTTATCGATGGTGTGGTTGCAGAACAATTCCGTGCTGACGGTCTTCTGATCAGCACCCCGACCGGATCCACCGCCTACGCGATGAGTGCCGGTGGACCAATCGTCGATCCCCGCATCGAGGGGATTGTTCTGGTCCCTCTTGCCCCCTACATGCTCTCTTCACGGCCCCACGTCATCAGCAGCGACCGGTATATTCAGATTAAACTGGAGAGCGCAAAACCGGCAGACCTCGTAATCGACGGCCAGCGGACAATCGAGCTTGGCACGGATAATATCCTTGAAGTGAAAAAGTCACCGCATCCTGCCCTGCTTGTTGATGCAGGGCAAAATTTCTTTGCTAAGGTGGACGGGAAACTCCGCCACCTTTGACAGGGGCTTTTTTGTCCTATCCTAATCACCAATTCCCCTATTTCCATTGTTACTTCTTCACAATGACCATACCGAAGTGGCCACAACAGTATTTTTATCATCTTGCAGGGTGAGTGGAACCTGCGTATATGTTCATCGTCCACAGGACTGGAGGAATTGGCAATGGCGGAAGAATCGGCAGGAAGTAAGATAAATTATGCAGAGTGTTCAGAAACACTGAAAAAATATCTCGGGCTTCACGGATCTCCGGTCGCCCTCATGCTTGCGACAAAAAAAGAACTGATCCCGGAAGGTGTGAAACAGATCGAAGGAAAGCATCGCCACTGCGGGATGGTGAGTATTGCCCGCAGGGAAGGGAAGATCTTCTACGCGACAGCAGATAATCACGAGTGCATGGGCGGTGCATGGGCACTTGGCCTGCGGGAGATCACTGAGAGCCTGAAGTCCGGGCAGTTCTATTTCAAGCTGGGCAAGTTCGAGAGCTGGGCAGCATGCAAGCGGACGATCGACCGCATCCACCATCTTGACACAAATGAGACGTACGCCACGCTGTATGCGCCGCTGGAGACGACACCCTTTGCGCCTCATGTCGTACTTATTGTCGGAAACCCGCGCAGTATGCTCAAACTCGCCCAGAGCTCGCTTTTCCATCTCGGTGGCCGGATATATCCGGAGTTCTCCGGTATCCAGTCCGTCTGCTCGGATGCCGCAGCTCAGACATATCTTTCGGGAAAGCCGAATTTCTCTCTGGGTTGCGATGGTTCGCGAAAATTCTCGGGCATTGCGGATGACGAAATGGTTATGGGCATGCCTGGTGAACTCCTGCCCGAAATTACGTACGCGATCAGGATTGTCACCGGTGCACCGGGGTCGGTATAGCCCACATCCTCACTTTTTGCTGCTGTACCTGGTTGGCGACCAATCTTTATTGCCAACCCCATATCGATCATTGTCGCACTTCATTACCGCAGAATTCCGGTACGGGAAATAAAAGGCTTATCTTGACAGCGGTTTCAGTATTTGTGAGGCGATCGTATTGCAGGTCTCCATGAAGCTCGAGATGAAGGATGCGCCGGGGCAGCTGGTAGCTGCGCTCAAACCCATATCAGAAGTCGGAGGAAATATCATTGCTGTCATCCACCAGCGGGATCCCGGATCCGATGATGATACACTCAGTGTCCAGATCGTTCTTGAGCTTCAAAAAGGAAGGCTTGGAGATCTCGTCACGCTCCTGAAAAAGCAGGGCGTCCATATCCAGAGGATTGGGGAGGAACGGCTCCTGTACCGGCGCACGGTCATCCTTATCGGGCATCTCATGCATACTGACCTGTCGGACACGGTTGACAGGATCGATTCGACCGGGTTTGCCGAGGTGAGTGAGCTTTCGATGAGCATGCCCGCTATTAACGAGCGATCCTCCTCCCGGCTCACAATAAAATCTGTAACAAAGGATGACATGGAGATGGCAATCTCGATTTTACGCTCAGTTGCTTCAGAAAAGGGCCTCCTGCTGATCGAACCGCTGGAGGAGATCGTATGAAAGTCGCGATTGTCGGGTTGGGATCGGTTGGCAGGGGCGTTGCGGAGATGATTGCAAAAAAAAGCCTCGGTCTCACGGTTACCGGGATTGCTGATTCAACGAGCGGAATCATCAATGCCGGGGGAATCGATCTCCATGATGTCCTTGATGTAAAGCACAAAACGGGCTCCTGCGGCGACAAAAAAATTTCGGCAAACGAAGTGATCAAAAAAGCTGACTATGATGCGCTTGTCGAGGTCACACCCACCAATGCGACGACCGGTGAACCGGGGCTCAGCTATATCAAAATGGCAATCGGCCGGAAAAAACACGTGGTCACTTCCAACAAGGGGCCGATCGCACTTGCCTACAGGGATCTGAAGAAACGTGCGGAAAAGAACGGCGTTGTTCTGCGGCATGAGGCAACCGTTGGCGGTGCAATCCCGATCTTCCATATGATCGAACACGGCCTTGCCGGCAACGAAATCCTTGCCATCTTCGGCGTCCTGAACGGTACATGTAATTTTATTCTCACACGGATGTCCGATGAAGGGCTTACCTATGAGCAGGCACTTCTCGAAGCCCGTCAGATGGGGTATGCAGAGGCAGATCCGACGTACGATGTGCAGGGGATTGATGCGGCGATTAAACTGGTGATCCTTGCAAACACGATCTGGGGGAATGGTGTCACGCTCAACGATGTGAACCGGACAGGCATCGACCTTCTCACACCGGATGCCCTGCGGCTTGCTGAGGACGAGGGCTCCACGATCCGGCTCATCGCAGAGGCGATCCCGAAAAAGGGGTTACTGCGGGTTTCCCCCAGAATCATTGAAAAAAGCCACCCGCTAGTTGTTGAAGGCACCCTCAATGCAATTACCCTTGAAACCGATATGGCAAAGGAGATCACACTGATTGGCAGAGGCGCAGGATCCATCGAGACGGCAAGTGCGATTATCGGTGACCTGCTCTTCATCCGCGACCGCTATGTCGAGCGTGCTTGAACACCGGAGGGAATATCTCCGCCTGATGCGGCAGTTCACACTCGACAACGGCTTTTTCACCGTGACCGACATCCAGCATGCCGCGCAGATCCCGAGGAGCACGGCGCAGGACTGGGTCAACCGTCTCGTGAAGGAAGGCTGTGTCATTATCAAAGGGGAAAAGCGCGGAAGGAGTGCAGGGCGATATGCGGCGATCAGCGCCATGCCCTCGTCCACATGCCGGCGGCTTTTTACCACGATTGACGGCGATCGCGTCGAGATTTACCACGATTGCATGAGCGGGGCCTGCGCTGCATTCTGCGGGTTCCACCATCTGCTGGCCGGTGGGGTGATTACAACAGCCGAACGGGACGGCACCCTGCTTCGCGAATGTGCTCGGATCGGGACAAGGGATGTTGAAGTGGGGCTTTCTCCCCTGTCAGCGGTTGGCGTTGTCGGAATTTCCCGTGACGGGGATTACATCGTCCAGCATATCCGCTCGATTGGCGGACCGGCGTACTCGCTCTCCGATATGATGTCCCGGGCTGAAGGAGTCTGCAGGGTTGATGCCCTCCATGATGGAATGGTCGTAAAAGGAGATGTCTGGACTCGGGCCCTCCTCCATGTCACAATCGGTGTCGATGATACGGATTCAAAAAACGGGGGTGCGACATTTGCGCTTGCACTTGCACTTCTCTCCCATGTCAGCCGGATGAGAGGCGTTCTGCCGATCGCACACCATGTTGCGATGCTCAACCAGAACGTCTTTAATAAGACCGCCGGGAACTCGGCGAGTTTTATCGAAGTGGCTGTCGAACCAAAATTTTTTTTTGACCTCGTTGAACGCTCAAAAAAATTTGTTGCCGGTGAGTCACTGTCCCCCGACTGGGGGATCGCGGTGAAGCAGGGATTCATCGTTCCCCCCGGGCTGCGGGAGTATGGCAAGCTCGTCCGCGAACAGGTCATCAGCCGTCCGGTAGCGGAAGCGACTGCTGAGCGGTACGGGGTTCTATTGCACGGCGGGAACGGGGTCATCGGCGCCCTCGGCGCGATTGCATTAAGCCGGCTTCCCTACGGGATTCTGCTCGACCCCAGAAAAGATGTCATGACTGAGATCTAGTGTCCATTACCTGTTGTGGTGGATGAGTGGAATTTACCTGATGAACGCAGATATATTGCCTGCCTTCCGGGTATTTTTATAGTTTATTTTGTTTTTTACCTGTTGTGCGTTCATGCCAAGGAAGTCCAGCAAAACACGGCGACACAAGGCATAGTTCCCGGAAAGGTATCGCTCCGAATCACGGGTAATCTTCTCCCGCTGAAACTTTTCGAGGGCCTTGATCCAATCTGCGATCAATGTTTCCGTCATTTCAGGATGGAACTGGAGGCAGAAGAGCCGCCTTCAACCGGAATCCCTGTCATTAAAAAAGATAGATTGAATACGGTGGATTCTGTTTATTGTATGTAAAATCGCCTGTTACGTTCCATTTGGCAGGTAGGAATTATGGTTATCACCAGCATCCCCCAGGTCACGGGGCTGATCTATGCGCTCATTGCGGTGCCAGGCATCGCCTTTCTCTGGTATAAGGGTACGATGACGCAGAGAGTGGCGTTTCTTTTCCTTATTGTGACGGCTTGTCTCGGATTTCTCATCTTCTCACCAATGGCGCCGTACCAGCTCCAGATGGCGGTTATCGGCGGTGGGCCCGGGCCCGGTACGCCACTGCCCATGGTGATCGGGCTTGTTGTGACCTTCATGGTGCTTACCTTTGTTGCCGGGAGGATATTCTGTGCACAGCTGTGCCCGATCGGTGCGGTGCAGGAACTCATCTACACCGACCCGAAACAAAAGACCAGTACTGCACAGAAAAGGATCATCATGGTAATCCGGTTTCTCTACTTCATCGTTTTTCTCGTCGCCGGGCTCCTGTTCTCGGCCGCTCTGCTGCGTTTTTTTGGGATCAAAGAGTTCTTTTACCTTGATTTCAATTCCGCATTTTTCACCATCTTTGTCATCCTGATTGCCCTCTCGCTCTTCTTCTACCGCCCGTTCTGCCGGCTTTTCTGCCCGTTTGGCACCCTGCTGTCGCTTGCCGCTGCAAAAAGCCTGTTCAAGATCCGCCGCACTGCCGCTTGTATCAGGTGTGGAAAATGCGAACAGGTCTGCCCGACTGCCGAAGCTGGTTCAGATGATGAAAAGATGGAGTGCTATCTCTGCGGCAGGTGCACCCGGGTCTGTCCGGTACAAGATGCACTTCTCTACGCACGGGCGGACAAAAAATCAGATGATAAGGATCACTCATGACTGAAAATAAACAGGAAAACCTCAAATCGACGGTGCTTGACCTGAAGGATCTCATCACGTATCAGGACGGATCGGTGGTGAGCCGGATGGTCATTTACAAACCCGCGGGCACCATAACACTCTTTGCATTTGATGCCGGAGAAGGTTTGTCAGAACATACCGCACCGTTCGATGCGATAGTGAGCATCATTGAGGGCGAGGCAGGGGTTACTATTGCCGGCAGGGAATTTCATCTCATTACCGGGCAGATGATCATCATGCCGGCAAACGTACCGCACGCTGTCAAGGCGCTCCAGAGGTTCAAGATGATGCTGGTCATGATCCATGCGTGAGGGCAACGCATCACGCGAAATAACATTCTGGAATCATTGTCCCGAACAGGAATTTTTTATTTTAATTGAATGGGAATTTCTCCGTCATGCAATCGTAATACGCGGATCCCCGATGCTTATCCGGATCGGGAACCCTGCCAGTGAATCTGAATCCGGCAGCAGGTCACCCGGGGCAATAAAAAACCTTCTGTGCTGCAGTTTTTTTAAACCTGCCTGATGTCTGCTCTTTAGACACTCAGCACCGACCGCGCTGCCACCGGATACCCCGGCTGGTGTTGATGGCAAAGGTGTTCAAAAAATTTTAATTCTTGAACGACAACAGGTTCAGGAAAAAATTATCATCTCATTTTTTTCAATCATGTTCCCCAAAAAGGGTTTTTATTGGGGGACGGGTGAGCGCGGTACAAATCCCGACAGAAAGCGTCAGGAATGCGAGGGGCCGGATTCGAACCGGCGAACTCCTCCGAGGCTGGACCCTAAATCCAGCGCCTTTGACCGGGCTCGGCAACCCTCGCGTGCTCGATATATATGAAAGGGAACTGTTAATAGATTGCTGCTGTCACCGTTGTGCCACTCCAATCGCAGTGGGGCAGTACCATGGTCTGGTTTTTCTCGTGTGTTGTTGTAGGTCGTTCAAATTCGACTCACTGGAGTGAATTTTAATTCTCTGCCGGGTTTTCCGATCCCTTTCTCTCTTCAATGAGGATCCGGTAGCCGTTAAAGAGCAGCACAATCAAGACCGGCCCAAGGACAAACCCTGCCATCCCCATCGTGAACAGGCCGCCAAAAAAACCAATCAGCATGATCAGCGGGTGGAGTTTTACCCGCCGCCCCATCAGGACGGGGCGCACGTAGATCTCCGGCAGTGCCGCAACGCCAATGTAGCCAAAAAAGAAGAGGATGAGCACGCCGTTGATGTCCCCGAGCGAGAGCGCGTACGTGCCCAGAAAGATAAAGACAATCGACGAACCGAGCACAGGGATCAGTTCACAGAAAGCGCAGAGGAACGAGTAGAAGAGGATATGCCCGTAGCCAAGAAACCAGAAAAACGGGATCGCGATCACAAAAGTAAGGGCTGCAATCCCTGCGTGGACGATGTAAATCGCATAGAGCGTGTCGACGGTGACACCTGACATTTTCTGGATATGCCCTTTGATTGGGTCCGGCAACCGCGCCATGATCTTTTCCCTGATATGTTCTCCGCGCAGCAGGATCACGTAGAGTGATGCAAAGAAAACCACAATCTTGAGGGCGATGGTGGTGAAATCGGCAACCAGCATCCGCCAGTAATTAAAGAATATGGATTGCGCCTTGTCGAGCCACACCGCGACCTGATTGCGCTCGACCGGGATTCCAAAGACACGGGGGTCGGTTGCCGGGTTCTGCACCCAGCGCTCGATGGTTCCCACGATGTCTTTGAGGATCTCACCGTTCTGGGCGAGGATAGTGATGCACAGGAGCACACCGGCAACAAAGACAACAAAAACAAGGGTGGTGATGAGGGCAGCGGAGAGGTACCTGTTGATGCACCGTGAACAATAAGTATGGAGAGGGATGAGAACCACGGCAAGGGATACCGCGAGCACAACCATATCCAGGAGTTTCCAGAAGACGATAAAAGTGGCAAGGATAATCGCCGCCATCAGGACAAGCGGTAAGAGATCGGTGCGGAACTGACCCATAGATGATCATAGGTGTGCAATTCCTGAATTAATAGGTGTGTCGGATATAATTACACAATGGATTTTATTATCATTCATGATACTCATACCGTGATGAGCGGGCAATCCCTGTGTATCCCATGAGACTGACCGATTATTTTTCCGGTCCTTCCCAATACCTTAGGTTTATTCAAAAGTGTCGGGCTCATGGTCATGCAAAAAAAATTCGAAAAATTAAAACAATTGATCCATATTTGAAAATTTTTACTTGTACCTGAGAGAGCCCCGTCCTTTCCTTCTCCTGTTTATGTAGAATGCAACCACAATTGCTGCAATGATCAGGATGAGATACCCATTCTTCATGCCGAGATCGGCCAGCCATACCATCATGCCATAGAATATACCGAAAGTGCTCGTCGGCTGTGGGGGGGCAATGGTTGGCAGAGGGGTGTGCACAGCGGTGGGCAGGGAGGTTTGAGACGGTTTGATTATGTCAGAGAAAAGGGCAATGATACAGAATTGGGAAACTGACGCGGAGATTGTACCGGACTCCGGGTGGTATGTTGTGGGAAGATCCACCCACACCTGTGCGAGCGGATTGTATTCTTTCACCATATAGTGCTGGCTCCACTGCGCCTGCGGGACAGTGAAGGTAATGGTGACAGCAGGAGAGAATGTGGCTCCGTCTGGCTGAAGGTTGTAGGCAATTCCCGCAAAACTGAATGTGCTGCCCTGCGGCGTTTCAGGAATTCCAGAGTCCGGCAAGGTTGAAATGGTTACCGACGAAAGCGGGCTTCCGGCAGAATCTTTGGCAACCACGCCCTGGCCAATGGAGAGCGTGGCAAGCTGGTCTGCGGACTGCAGGACTGTTGTCTGGGTAATGACTGCCTGCTCGTTGATGTAAAGTTCTGCAGTCTTTGCGACGGGTGCGGCAGGAGATGCAGGTGCAGGAGCCAGTGGCTGGTTCTGCTGCGATATCAGTCCCGGTTTGGTGCTGGTAATTAATCCCGGACCTTCACTGGAGTCGTTTGGTGGCGGATTTTCAAGGTGCTGTGCAACTTCCAGGTAGACCATCTGGAAGACATTGCCGGAGCCGGAGAGCTTTGCAAGGATGAATTTTGTCAGGTAATTGGGTGCAGCCCCCGAAAAGTATTCGGCTCCGCTCACAGTCGTATGATCTGTCTGGAGAATTGCCCCCACACGGTCACCTGTGGGCAACCATCCCACTCCGATAATCATGACATCAGAGGTATCTCCACCAAGCCATGGTGCACCCGAATCGATGCTCATATTGATGACCGCGTTTCCATCCGCAGTCAGATTTATTTTCGTGATGTTTGCGGTATACGCAGTACCCCGGAGAGTCCGGATTATTGATCTCGCGACACTGCGGGCATCAGCTTCATCTGCTGGGAGGGTACTTTCCCAAATTTCTGTCCTGATGGAAGCAGGAATGGGAAATGCCACCTGGTTCAGACGGTAGTTTGCACCCCATCCGGATCCGAGCGTGGGAGAATTATCCGGAACGGTAACATCAGATGTCCAGAGTGTCGAGGTCGAGACATTTCCCCCGATGCTGGATCCTGATAGCGAGAACCCAAGTGCATCAGACGCGGTAACGGTCAGGTTCCGCCACCCGTATGCGGCAGGCGGAAAGAGCGTCAGTGTTGGGGAATGGGTGGGAACAACGGGTGAAAAATCAGACATCTGCATCGTGTCCACGGTCAGCGACGTGATTGCAGGTCCGAACCTGTGATCAACCGCAATCCCATCGATATTGGTATCAGAAGTGCCGGTGTTCCCAAGAAACGTCCTGACCAGATTATTGTATACGGTTGTATTCGGATTCGGCCCATATCCGTTGTCTGCGGCAAGTGAAACATCAAATGATGTACCTGACTGTGTGTACACATGGGTCGGGTTTTGCTGTGTGGACGACTGACCGTCACCAAAACTCCATTGCCAGCCGGTTGGCTTTCCGCAGCTCTGATCTGTGAACACGACAGTGAGGGGTGCGAACCCTGCAGTTGGCGTGGCAGTGAAGTCAGGTAATGGCGGGCTGCCAGAGTACACGCGGTACGCACAGACCTCCGGTGTTGTGTTCCTGCACATGGTATTGCCAACCGTCAGCTTCACGGGATACACCCCTGTGGTGAAGTGATGGAGGGGATTTGGGATGGTGTCAAAGACTGAACCATCGGAAAAGTTCCAGAACCGGTGGGAAATTCCTGACGTGGCGGAGGAGGAAGCATCCGCAAACTGAACGTCGAAGGAACTGGCTCCGACGCTATTTTTCGGAGTGAAATCTGCAACCGGGCATGATTCTACCGGTCCAAGAGTCAATAAATATATGTCGGAATCGCATCCCCCGCAGGATACCCCGGAACGTCCATCCTCCCAGACAATCCGGTTCCCATAGATCTTCGGCACCTTGAGATCAAAGGCACCAGTTCTTGGCACAAGCTGGTATTCTGTTTCGGAGGGGATATCATACATATAGATCTCAACATTGGAGCCCGGACCGCGGTAATCGTTGTAGACCACTTGGTCGCCGTAGATCGATGGATTGCCGACATTATTTGAATTTGAAGAAGGTGAAATGTTGATTATAGTGCCGGCGTCATACAGATAGATGCCATCCGGGCCTGTCCACACGATTCTTGACCCGGAGATGTCGGGAGATTTTTCGGTTCCGTCGATGTTTGAAATCTGGACTGCGGTACTGTTGGTAACGTTGTAGAGCCAGATATCCGAAATGGAGGAATCGCTCTGGTTCTCATACACAATGAAATTATCAAATATTGCCGGAGATTTTTCAGATAATCCATTTGTGATATCTGTAATCGCAGTTGAGGTGTCGGTTGTGATGTTATACAGGTAGACATCCCACGTGGACGTTTCGATAGTGTAATTCTGCCAGACTACTTCATCACGATAGATCTTTGGGTATGAATTATCTTCCCCAGAAGGGTCGACTGATATAACAAGATAATCAGCATTAGTAGTCGAAGTATTGTAAATGACTATCTGGTAATTTCCAGATCCATCGTCATCCTGCCAGACAATGGTATCGCCATAGAGTGAGGGTGATTTTGGTCCAATGAAATTTGAGAAGGGCACCGTTTCTTCACCGGTTGTAAGGTTATAGAGATGAATAGTGGAACCACGCGCATCCGCCCATACAATCCGGTCCTCGTATATTGCCGGACTGCTCTGGGCTGAAGCAACAGAATCTGTCGTAATGATCGTCTCGGTTCCGTAAGGAGATGCGGAACACAGACTGATAAGAAGGAGGCAGATTATGAGGAGGAAAAAAACCCGGTACCGGGTGCCGGGTATGACGTTTCGGCTCAAATTCTTGGCACCGCTCCTCCCGTCATTCTGGACATCTCTGGAATGGTTTTCATCCTCCCGCATCGGAAACCTGTGGGTAATTTTTTTAGTGATTATGTTACAATCCACCCAAACCCTTCAAAGTGCGAGGCGAAACGGTCAGCACTCAGGGCAAAAATTCCATCAGTCAGATCAGCAAGGGAAATGGCGCCAAGCCAGCTTCCGGTTGTCACAACATCTGTCGACGGCAGGTTTGCGGGATCATGGTTCTTCTGCCCGAAGGGGTTGCGGAGAATGATATGCCTCTGGATCACGCTTCCCAGGGCATCTTTGACTTCACGAATCCCAAGAACGCTATAGGAATGGTTCGCAACAATGGTATCATCCGAATAGGAAGAGCCGCTTGCTGGTGTCGTTTGATAAGTATAGGCGACAGTAGGGTATTTTGTTTTTCTATCTTGAGCTATGGTAGCGGCGCAAGCAACATCCCGGATTTTATTAAAGATCGCAATTGGATCATTTTTCAAATCTTTTGTTTTAAACTCATAACCCGTTCTCCCGGTAATATTTGACAACGTAGAGATCGGATTCCCGCTGCAGATAGAGGAGTAGGGGGGGCAATCCGATGTGGTTCCGGAACTTTGACGATACGCCCATGCTGCGTACGCTTTTTCGTATACGCCCGGCCAGATTTCAGCGGCTGCCGGAGACCATGTGTTGGACCGTGCATGAATGGGTTGGCCATTGCTATCCAGGGGAAGTTGTCCTGTCATTTGAATACTGGGAGTCGGGTTGGGAGCCCCTCCCAGTGGGGGTATACTATAAAATGTATATGTGTACGCAGGGGAAGTATACGATGGTAACTTTGCCATCCATGCAAGTGCAGAAATTGCAGCGATGAAATAACAGTCGGGAAGGCACCCCTGTATGGGATCGTTGAAGGCATTGGATGAAATCATGTACTTCCCATTAACGATTGTGCTACACGTCCCGGTTGGACAGGGGTACGGATAGCAGGGGGTCGGATCTCCCCCTCCGGTCATCACTTGCTGATTTTTTGTTGTGTTTACAAAGAGAGGCGACCCGTGAGACGGTTCAAAGAGTTGATGATATGGCATCCCAAATGCCTTTTCGAGCAACTGCTTTTTAGCATTGAAATTTTTTTTACTCCAATCGATCTTTTTCTTCAGTTTAATCTCAGCAACCGAGTACGGATTTCTCACACCAACGTTGTTCCTAAAACAACTGTTTTTAACCATGACAGACACCTTGAAGCAAAATCAGGGATAATACTGGATCAGTAGATCGATCCGGAAACTGGTGCATCACAGGTCGGATGATATGTAGATTCAGATTCCCTGAATGTTCTTTGATAGTGAATACTACCATTTAGCGGATTTAAATCTTTTCCAACTAATTAAATCGGTAAAATTGGTTTAGTAACAAATTTTTTTAGCATACTATGGCAGATTGAGAAAATATTTGATTGAATGCTGGAATAAAAAAATTTTATTACTTACTTTTTTTTAATTTGGATACGGCCCTTTTGCACCCTGACACGGGAACTGGTTCCATTGTTCTTCTTCATCTCCTTTTTTGACCGCACCCTGCTCCTCATCGATTATTTCTTCTGTGCATGGTAATTGGGGGACAGTTCGGGTTTCCCCGGGATATACAATGCTGATGAGTATTCTTCGATAAAATCCGAATTGACGAGCAGGTCGATATATACCATTTTATCCGCGACTTTTTGAGCCATCATCCGGTATTCTGAGAAGATACGTGTTGCATAGGCCCCCGACCGGGAGACATTGCCGAACTGAAGGATCCAGGTGTTTGTATATTCTATGGAAATATCACAACCTTTATCCGTCTCCTTTTCCGATGTTCAAATATCAATTGATAATTATTACTGTTATCATCAGGAAGCGCCTCAATGCTGGACGAATCTTTCCGCATTCTGATCGCAGCCGTGATCTGCTGGCTTAATTTCATGACGGTTGACCTGATTTTCAAACTGCCGGAGAGCGGGGGCGTCTGCGGTGCGACAGCAATTGCACAGGAAGTGGAGAAAGGGGGCGGGAACCTTAACGGCGGCTTCATGATGGGCAATATCGTCTCCTCGCCGGATGCATCGGCGGGAACGCTCCTTGCCAGTTGCGGGGTGTTCTGTGCCGGATTATTCGGAGGTTTTTTTGCTGCAGTGCTGGTCTATATCGGGAACCGGATCTGTTATGACCCCGGCTACGCGGGAACGACAGGGTGTATCACAGCGACGCTGATTGTGTACGGTGCTACGCAGGCCGGGTTTGCAGCATCTGACTTTATTGCCGGCATGGTTATCGCGATCCTTACCATTCAGGGAATTTCGTATGTTCATGCGAGCAGGCTGATCGCCCGGCTCTGGAAGGTGCGGTGCAGGCTGCTGAGGGGGTGCCGATGATCGCAATCTATGTCTGCGCAGGTATTGCTGTCTATGCAGCGCTGCGGGTTATCTTCCAGAGGAACACAATGCGCAAGCTCCCGTTCCTCAACGTGGTCTCGTTTGCCGTTACCGGAATGATTGCGCTCCTGCTGCCGCACCCGATCACGATCGCTGCAGCCGCAGCCTACTTCGTCGGATCCACGCTTGAGTCAAACGCAATTGCAAGCACATGGGCGGGTGGGATTAAAAAAGATGAATGAGTTTGTCCTTGTTGCCTGCACCATTCTCGTCCTTATCGGGACAACAGCAGCGATGCTGGAGCGTGATCCTTTCAACAAACTCATCTCTCTTGCTGTCATGATCTCCGGGATATTCCCGTTCATTATCGATCGGGGTTTACTGGACGTCGCTATTGCCACTGCCCTGATCGCACCTCTCTCGACAATCTTTATCCTGATGGTCTGCCGGAGGATGCCGGCATGATGATCGCAGAATACCCACCGGAGTTTTTAATTGGGCTTGTGATCCTTGTCATTGGGACTATTGCCACCGCATTTCCCCGCCCCAAAGATTATCTTACCCGGCTGATTAATCTCGAGATACCCGGCTGGGGACTGTTGCTTGTCATGCTCTCGTACAATGAAGCGCTTGCACTCTTTACCTTCGGTGCAATATCAGTGCTCTCGACATACATCTACGTGCGGGTCATGCAGAAGAAAGCAGGGGGTGCCGGCACATGATTATCCGCCGGATCTCGCACTATATCTCCAATTATGAAAACATCATGCCCCTCTTTGCCGGTGCCTGCGCATTTCTTATTTTGATTGGTATCCTCCTCCTGCCTATCCAGTATAACCCTGTCCAGCTTTACCCAAAGACTATTGACCGGAACAGCTCGCTGGATCCCTATGACCGTGGCGGCCCTCCTTTCACACAGGTTGAGATCGGAGCGCAGTATCCGGAGAATTCCCCGACGGCGGGTCTGGTGACGACCTATCTCACGCCTTTTTCCCTCTTTCTGTCCCAGGTGACCCTCCACCTTGGCACCACAATCGTTGCCCACCCGGGAGGCATCATTGACGAAATCCTGTATAACACCCGCGGACTCGATACTGTTGTCGAACCGACAATCCTCTTCATCGCATTTGCGATTGCATCATACCTGTACCGGAAGGGATGAATCATGTGGGGGCAGTACAGCTACGGAATTCTGGTCGTTCTGGTCGCAGGTGTCATCGCTTTTTTTGCGCTTGCGATCGAGACTGACGACCTCCACCGGTTCCTCCTTCTAGACCTCGTAGAGATCACGGCACTTGGTGTAATCGCCCTGTTGGGTACCGACCTTGCGGAAGCGCTTATCCTGCCCGGACTGACTGTCGGCATTGCAGAGCAGCTTGCGCTCTCCCAGATCTACTGCACCAAGGAACGGATCATGCAAAACCCGGTGAAAGGGCTCAACATTGAAGTGATTGCAAAGGCTGACGCTCCTTTGATCATATCCATGTTCCTTGTCGTGTACGGGCTCATCCTCTCGGGATTCACCGGAGGCGGTGTCGCAGGACTCGGGCTTGTATTCTTCTTTATGTCCCGCGGGTACCGGGAAGACCTTAACCTGCTTGAGATGGCAAGCGGCATCTCGTGGGCGTTATGGATTTTTGCGTTCTTCTGTTTCATGTTCCTGCCGCAGTACTGGTTTATTGCACTGATGTGTGCTGCTGTGGGCATTGTGCTGAAGGTCACCGTCAAGATGTCCCTTGTCGGGACGATGTGGGGGAATGGCAATGACTAACCTTGCCGGCGTCCCGTACTATATCCTCGAATTTGGCGATGAGCTGGTATACTTTACTCCCTATACCATCACGCTCTTTTTACTCGCCCTCACGTTTACCATATTTGTCCTTATCAGCATGCCTGAGCGGCAGGTTGACATTGCATTTGGCGGCGATGCATATACAACAAAAGTCATTTCTGTCTCTGAAATGCGGTTCCGCAGGTTTATGGCGATCGCGTGCGGGCTTGCATCGATGGGTGCGATGGTAACCGGCGATATTTTCAACTTCACCCTGTTTACCGCGATGGTCGGGATCACCAATGTCGGTATCGTTGCTGCAGTCAAAAGCCCGCATGTCCAGAATGCGGCCTACCAGTACGGACTTGTCGCCCTTTCGGCAACAGTCCCTCTCTTCGGGGGTGCAGCGATTTACGCGGCAGCCACCGGGAGCCTTTCCATGATCGAACTTGCGAAGGGCGCCCTTCCTGCAGTACCGTTTGTCGCAAAGGCATTTCTCGTGCTCGGTGTGATCGGGGAAGGGATGGCCCCGTTCTATGCTGCGAAGGCAGAGATGTTCCGGGCACCGGGAGCCCCTTATGTGATTATGTGTTCCCTGTCATCGCTTTTGATCTTTTTGCGGGTGATCGAAGTTGTCATGCTGGGGTAAATAACCATGAAGAGAAGGAATGCAGCACGGATTGCCATGGCTGGTGCGTCGGCAGGTATTACTGCCGGCATCGTGAACATGCTTGGCATCCTTCCTCTCTGGCTTTATTCCGCAGTGCTGGTGCTGTCGTTCCCGGTCTTTATTATCGGACTTTTCCTCTGGTGGATGGCAAAAGAAGGCACGGAGGATATCCCGTTCATCGGGTACTGATATGATTGCACAACTTATTCTGGCAACACTCACCGGGCTGCTGCTCCTAGGTATCCACCGCAAGGTGATCGCCCGGATCCAGCGGCGCCCGGGCCCCCCCGTCTGGCAGGAAATCCTCCATATGCTGAAATTCTCGTTCAAGAGCACCTGGATCCCTGCGACAGCGAGCACCGTGCTCTTTCGTGGTGTCGTTCTGGTTGCCATCGGGATCTGGACTGCCGCGTTCTTTGTCATGTTGACCGGGGGAAGCCTGCTGGTTATCTTCGGTATCTACATGCTGCACAAGATCGTGGAGCATGGTTTTGGGCTGTCATCGGGATCTCCGTATGGCAAGTTCGGGGGTGTCCGCTCAGTGATCTCTGCGGCATCAGAGATCCCGCTCTTTGTGTCGGTTGCCGCAATCGCGATATTTACCCGATCGTTTGACATCAGTGATATTGTCGCGTACCAGCAGGTGCACGGACCACTGATGTTCATTGCGTTCCCTGCCGCAGTGGCGATGTACATCGTCATACTCTCCAAAATGCCATTCGGACCGTTCTCGATTGTAGAGTCAAAAGAACTTGTCAGCGGGTACAAGACCGAGCACTTCGGCATCTGGCGGGCAGGACTCGAGGTCTGCAATGGCCTGAAAACTACCGTCCTGCTTGCCACGTTCCTGATGGTCTTTGTCGGCCAGCTCCCGATCCTGTGGCTGGGTGCCGGCATGCTGCTTCTCGTCGTCTCGCTCTCGTTTGCCTGTGCCCTTACACCGATGCTGTCACCGTTTGATTCCGTCACAGTCCAGACACTGGTTACCGGATTGATGCTCTGTTATGGTGCCGTCCTTTTTATTGGGGTGAGGGCATGATCCGGGAATCTATCCTTGCCGGTGGAATACTGTACGTCATCATTACCACAATCCAGGTACTTGGGCGACCGTCGATCCTCATGGAGTGTGTTGTGGTCGGGTTTGCCCTCTTTTTTGCGACTGCGTTCTATCTCACGCGCAAAGAGCACACGCTCCATGCATCGGAGGCGGCGGCGCTCTGGGCAGCCGTCCTCCTCTTCGCTGTCTACGGGATGTTTAAACTCGGGGGTGCGATATGAGCGGGTGGCTCTACGAACAGGACCTCATGGTACAGAAATACCACATCCTGATCGCCACAAGGCACGACCGGATTCTTCGCACTATCGCATCTGACGTCGGTATTGGTGTGCAGGAGCTCCGGAAAACCTTAATTGAGCGTCTTGATATGATCCTGCTGGAAAACCTTCCCGCGCGCTACGAAGCAGCGATAGCAGCAGACCAAAAGGGAGATGACCTGGTTGCACTGGCGCTGGGGCGGTATATTTTTTCCACCGGCATCCCGCTCGTGCGAGAGTCGCGGATGGATGAGATCCTCCGGACGACCAAAGAACGGCTGGACCGGGGAACACCAAGACCGGAAGCGATTGCAGCAGGAAAAGCCCTGATCCGAGAGGCGATCCTGCAATGAGCATCCTCCAGAATGTCAAGGATCTTGTGCGGTCGCGGTCCATCCATGTTAGTTACGTCGATGTCGGCTCGTGCAATGGCTGTGATATCGAAGTGCTTGCATGCCTTGCACCGCGCTATGACATCGAACAGTACGGTATCTACGTGCACAATAACCCGCGGGAGGCGGATGTGCTCCTTGTCGTTGGTGCCTTCACGCCCGGCTGGGAGGAGAAACTCAAGGGGTTATGGAACAAGATCCCGGAACCGAAGGCAGCGATTGCTATCGGCAACTGCCCGATCTCCGGCTGCGTCTTTGACAGGAGGGGGTCGTATGTCGACCCGCCGGTAGCAAAACATATCCCGATTGCAGCAGAAGTGCCCGGCTGCCCGCCCCGTCCCACTGAAATCCTGCAGGCAATCCTCTCCATCCGCGATTCAGTCTTTGCGGAATGGGAGGTGAAGCGGAAATGAAGCGGACGGTGGATGTCAACATACCGCTCGGGCCGGTGCACCCCTGTTTTAAAGAGCCGGTACGGCTGAAGTGCGAGACAAGAGGTGAACGAGTCATCGGGGTAGAAGTCGAGCTCGGGTACATGAAAAAAGGGATCGAACGGATCATGAAGGGCAGGCCATGGCAGGAAGTGATGTTTCTTGCAGAACGTGTATGCGGAATCTGCTCGGTGATACACAATATGGTCTTTATTGAAGCCATCGAGAGAATCAGCGGGATTGATGTCCCGAAGCGGGCAGCCTTCCTCCGTGTCATTGCCAATGAACTTGACCGGATGCAGAGCCATCTCCTTGCCAACTTCTCGTACTGCTACACCATCGAGCACGAGACGCTCGCGATGTATCTCCTTGATGTACGGGAACTGGTGATGGACGAGCTCGAGCGCCTGACCGGTGCCCGCGTCACCTGCGCCTATATCATACCCGGTGGTGTCCGGTGCGACATCAGGGCAGAAGATCAGGCAACGCTGCGGATTTCCCTTGACAGGATCGAGTCCGACCTTCACCGGTATGCTAAGATGTTTGAGACCGGCCCGATGATCGCGCTGCGCAGCAAAGGGATTGGCATCCTCACACAGGAATCGGCACGGCGGTCACATGCGGTGGGACCTACTGCACGGGGAAGCGGGATTAATGTTGATATGCGTACTTTGCACCCGACCTATCAACAACTGGGATTTGTGCCGGTCGTACGCAAAGACTGCGACAACCATGCAAGGATAATGGTGCGGTTCGATGAACTCTTTGCAAGCATCCGCATCATCCGGCAGTGCCTTGACACGCTCCAAAAGGGCATTATCCGCGGCGGCGGCATCTGTAAAGCAGGGGAGATCCGGTACAGCGGTGAGGCGCCACGGGGCGAACTTACCTACACGATCAAAACGGATGAATTTGGCAGGATTACCGACATCCAGATCCAGACCCCCTCCATCATGAATATTGAGGCATGCTGCCACGAGATGATTGTCGGTGTAGACTCAATTGCCGATGTCACATCGACATTTGTTTCGGCAGACCCCTGCATCGCATGCACGGAGCGGTAGCATGGCAGTCTCTCTCTTCTGGTACATGGTGGAATTTGCGCGGTTCGAATGGATAAAAAAATTTCTTTTTGCAAAGACTGCCCCGCTTATCACCCCGGCGCATTTCCGGGGATTCCCGGAACCCACCGGCAAGGCATGCCAGCATGCACTCTTCTGCATGATGGTATGTCCGGCACCGGGTGCAATTGAAGTGCTGCATGAGGGTGACGGCTGGAAACCGAAAATCCACAAGGGCCACTGCATCCGCTGCGGGCTCTGCGTTGAGGCATGCCCCAATGGTGTACTCCGCAGCGGAAGGGTGCTCGAAACGATGTGGGACCAGGGCACGTCGCTGCTATTCTCCTTCCGCATCGCCATTGACCCAGACCTGTGCATGGGGTGCGGGAACTGCTGTACGGCATGCCCGGTCAACAAGCTTGCTGATGCACAGATGGGAGCCGGGGGGCATTCCGCGACTGATGAGGTCATTATGCGGGTGCAGGGCGGTGATATACTGGTGCTCCATGAGGAAAAGTGCACCGGCTGCAAGACCTGCGAACAGAGCTGCCCGAACGATGCGATCCGCATTGCCCGCATCCTTGAGGGAATCCAACAACCTATACAGAAACCATCTCCGGAGGCAGGGCCATGAAGGTCATGATGAACACCGGCCGCACCGTACCCCAGGGGGAATCGGTCGAGCGGAAACACAGTCCCGAGTACGAATCGGCAGCATCGGTCTGCTTCATCCACCCGGTGGATATGATGGTGCTCGGGATTGAGGATGGGGCGCATATCCGGCTCTCCGGTTCCGGTGGCAGCGTTGTGCTCACGGCGGTTGCTTCGGAAACAGTGGAGCAGGGTTCGGTTTTTGTCCCGCTCGGGCCGTTCTCCAACCATATTGTGAGCGGAGAGACGCACTGCACCGGCATGCCGGACTTCAAATCGACAATGGTAGAGATCATCCCTACAGAGGATCCGGTTCCTTCTGTGGCGGAGCTGATGGAGGCATTGGGCGGGGTGCGCTATGCTCATTAAGGATGTCGTATGCCCCTTCTGCGGATGCCTCTGTGATGATCTCGATGTCGAAGTGGAGAACGGCAGAATTATCAGGGTGGACAATGCCTGTACGCTCGGCTCAAAAACGATGGTCGGCGATGACCGGCTGAAAGCCCCAATCCGGCGGGACGGTAAAGGCTGGATAGAAACGACCTATGACGCGGCAATCGAGGAAGCGGCGCAGATCCTGCTCGACGCCGACCGCCCCCTGCTCTACGGGTGGAGCAGGACGCACGGGGAAGCGCAGGGCATCGGGGTGCATCTTGCGGAGCTGATTGGTGGCGTGGTTGACAACACCTCCACGGTCTGCCATGGTCCTTCCATCCTCGCAATTCAGGAGGTGGGGCATCCGGGCTGCACGCTGGGGCAGGTGAAGAACCGGGCTGACCTCATCATCTACTGGGGATGCAACCCGATCGATGCGCACCCGCGCCACATGAGCCGGTACACCACGTATGCGACAGGATTCTTTGTCAAGGATGCACACCGGGACCGCAAAGTGATTGTCGTTGACACACGCCGGAATGAATCTGCCGATGTTGCAACCGAGTTCGTCCAGGTAGAGCCTGGGGGAGACTACGCGGTACTCTCCGCGCTTCGGGCGATTGTCCGTGGCAGGGGGGACGTCGTGCCCCCCTCGGTATCCGGCGTCTCGAGGGAACAGCTGGTACGTGTCGCTGAAATGTGCAAGAATGCAAAATTCGGCGCGATTTTCTTTGGGCTCGGGCTCACCATGACTGCAGGCAAGAACAAAAACGTCAGGAACGCAATTGAGCTCACCGATGAACTGAACCGCCACACCAAGTTCATCATCAGCCCGATGCGGGGTCACGGGAACGTGTACGGGACAAACGAAGTTTTTACCTGGATTACGGGGTACCCGTACGCGGTTGATTTCTCACGCGGGATTGCATTCTATAATCCCGGTGAGACAACGGCAATCGACATCCTCCGGCGCGGTGAATGCGATGCCTGCCTTGTTGTCGCAAGCGATCCCGCTGCCCATTTCCCGAAGCCGTGTGTTGAACACCTTGCGAGGATCCCGGTTGTCCAGATCGACCCGCACCCCAACGCGACCACCCACATCTGCCGACTCCAGATCCCCGGTTCAGTTGCAGGTATCGATGCTGCAGGGACTGCCTACCGCATGGATGGCGTACCGATCCGATTGAAGGCAATCATTGAGACCGGCGTGCCCAATGATACCGAGATCCTCCAGAGACTTTACAACCGCGTCAGGGAGGCGAAGGGGGAATGACGGAGCTTCTCATCAGGAACGCCTGCGTCTTTGACCCCCTCAACGGTATCAGGGGCGATGTCATGGACATCGCTATCCGCGACGGCAGGATCGTCGAATCGGTGCAGAACAATGCGGATGTAATCGATGCTTCGGGATTCCTGACTCTCCCGGGTGGGATCGATTCTCATTCCCATGTCTGTGGTACCAAGGTGAACTTTGGCAGGTACATGAGCCCTGAGGATATGCGTGCCGGCAGGACAGCACGGCGCGGCAAGATGCACGTCACATCGGGCTATTACGTACCAACCACCTATGGTAACAGCTACCGGTACAGCACGATGGGGTACACGACCGTGCTTGAAGGAGCAATGGCACCCCTCGAAGCCCGGCACACGCATGAAGAATTTAACGCCACGCCCCTCCAGGACATGCTGGCAAACACGCTCTTTGACGGTAACTGGTCGATCATGGAAGCGGTGCATGCTCAGGATGTGAAACGGGCAGCGGCAATCGTTGCATGGACTCTTTCCTCTGTCAGGGGTTTTGCCATCAAGCTGACCAATCCCGGAGGGACCGAAGCATGGGGATGGGGCGGGGACCTGACAGGCATACGGGATCCCGTGCCCAATTTCAACGTGACCCCTGCCGAGATCATCACTACGATGATTGAGGCAAACGAGCTGCTCCACCTCCCCCACTCCGTCCACCTGCACTGCAACAACCTCGGAAAACCCGGCAACTACGCGACAACGCTGGAAACCTTCGGGCTCGTCCCCGATCTCAATAAAAACAGGCAGACCCTCTATGCGACGCATGTGCAGTTCCATGCATATGGCGGGTCGACATGGCGGGACATCTGTTCGAAGGCAGACGAGATCACAAAGTCGGTGAATGCCAAACCGCAGATTGTCATGGACATGGGGCAGATCATGTTTGGCAGGACTATGACGATGACAGCTGATGGGCCCATGGAATTCAACCTCTATTGCCTCCACCACAACAAGTGGAGCAACCACGATGTGGAGCTGGAAACAGGTTCCGGCATCATCCCCGTCTTATATTCAAAGAAAAGTCTGGTTAACTGTGTCATGTGGGCAATCGGGCTAGAGCTTGCACTTTTAACAAAAAACCCGTACCAGTGCCTGCTTGCCACCGATAACCCAAACGGGGCTCCTTTTGTCAAATACCCTGAGATTATCGGGCTTTTGATGAGCAAACGGTACCGTGATGAAGAATGTGCGACCCTCCACGACGGCATAGATCAGCGGACCTCAATCAGTTCGATTGACAGGGAGATGGACTGGAACGAGATCGCAATCATCACACGGGCAGGGCAGGCAAGGGCGCTCGGCATCGCTGCGCAGGGTAAAGGTCACCTTGCGCCTGGTGCCGAAGCAGATCTGGCGATCTACCCGATACGATGCGATGACGTCGATCCTGCAACAGAGTACCGCAAAGTTGTTGAGGGTTTTCAGAAGACCCGGTTCACGATCAAGCGTGGGAGGGTAGTCGCCCGAGATGGTGACGTGATTGTCGATGGCGCTAATACGACGTTCTGGGTTAATCCCACTATCCCGGATGAACATAACGTGGCAAACGACCCTGAGTTTGTAAAAAAATTCGAAGAGTATTATACCGTACGGATGAGCAATTACCCGGTGCAGGATGTCTACCTCCCACGGGGCAGATGCATTAAGACGGAGGCAGACATATGAGAGTGATCCTGGAGGCAAAGGTGCGGAAAAAACCATTCCTCCCGATTGAGGCGGAATCGATCATTCCACGCAATTTCCTCAAGGGAACAGACCTTGCCGTATATGAGGGGAACAAGGAGCGCAAACTGGTGGATCTTTTCCGGATCTCTGTTGAAGGGACGGCAGTTACACCTGAAAAAATCGAGGTTGTGTTGAAGGGGGACACATCAAGGGTTAAACGCATCGGGGAGTACATGGATGCCGGTAAGATTACGATATCTGGTGACGTTGGCATGCACTGCGGCAATTTTATGAGTGGGGGTGATATTGAGATTCTCGGGAACGCAGATGCATGGCTTGGGCGCGAAATGCGCGGGGGGTACATCCTCTGCCACGGTAACGCCGGCCACTACTGCGCCTCCGGGTACCGCGGCGAGAAGACCGGAATGCAGGGTGGACGCGTTGAGGTGTTGGGCAACGCCGGAGACTATTGCGCTGAATATCTGACCGGTGGCGAGGTTCACATCCATGGCAGCTGCGGAGATATGGCAGGGGTTGAGATGAAAGGGGGGCAATTCATCATTGACGGAGATGCGACGCGCCCGTGCGGGAACATGAAGGATGGGACGTGCATGATCTTCGGCACGGTTCGCCAGATGCTGCCAACATTTGAGAGAATCGGGACAAAGAAGCTCCCTGACCGGAAGGTCACGGTGACGGTGTATAAGGGGGACGTCGCGAACCGGGGGAAGGGAATAATGATGGTGAAAGGAACGGGACGATCGGATGAATGAAAAATGCGCGTTTTCCATGCGTATAATCTTTCCAGAGTACTGCATCCATCATTTTGTCTGCTGTGGTCTCCGCAGGATATGTGCACCTTCTGTTTTAATCTTGGTGGAGCACTAACGTTTTGGGCATAGCGGTGAGCAATGGCAGAGATCAAAATCGTCGGGACGGCACACGTATCGCAGCAAAGCATTGATGATGTGCGCGCAGCGATTGAAGAATTCCATCCTGATGTTGTTGCCATCGAACTTGATCCTGCCCGGTATGCAGCCCTGAAGAAAAAAGCGCAGGCTCCTTCTGTTAACGATCTCCTTGAGGTAAAAAATTTCAACACAATCCTTGTCCAGTGGCTGCTCGCATACCTCCAGCGCAAGATCGGCGTTGATGTCGGTGTTGAGCCCGGGGCTGAAATGAAGGCGGCCATAGAAGAATCGGAACAGCGGAATATCCCTGTTGCCCTTGTTGACCGGGACATCCGTCTCACCCTTCTGCGCTTCTGGAAATCGCTGGGAATTATTGAAAAGATAAAAATGCTCTATGCACTGATCGTTTCGATTGCCGAATTGGACAATGTTGAGAAAATTGATATTGAATCACTCAAACAGCAGAGCGTAATCGATGCAGTCATGGAAGAATTCCGTAAATTCTCCCCAAACGGTGCACGGGCACTTATAGATGAGCGTGACGCCTTCATCGCCCACCAGATCCTTGTGCTAAAAAACCAGAGGCCAGACGGTCGAATCCTCGCAGTTGTCGGTGCCGGGCACATGCAGGGTATATCGATATATCTCGACAAGCCCGAAACGCTCCCTCCATTTGACTCCCTCATTCGGGAGCCGACGTCATTTCCCTGGGGGAAGGTGGTCGGTTTTGCTGTGACCGTCCTTTTCTTATTCCTTCTTGCGGCGATAGCATTCTCGGGCGTGGGACTCAATATGCTGCTCTATGCCCTGTTCTTCTGGGTCATTATCCACGGTGTGCTTTCATCTTTATTTACGCTTGCCGCAGGCGGGCACCCATACTCAGCAGCGACCTGTTTTGGTGTATCGTGGCTTACGGCGTTAAATCCCGGATTCCCCTTCTTCCATGCCGGCTGGATTGCAGCATATGTGGAAGCAAAAGTAAGAAAGCCTCCGGTTTCGGATTTCCGGAAAATCTATGAAGCGGAGACGTTTACTGATATGGCACGGATCCCGCTTTTCAAAGTCGTCCTTGTCGCGGCTCTGGCAAACCTCGGAAGTTTTCTTGGCTCTATCCTGTATTTTATCTTCATTTTTCCGGTGCTTGGGATCGACCC
>CAIULN010000028.1 GCA_903900025.1 uncultured Methanomicrobiales archaeon
CCATGCTCCCTGATATGCGCAAAAATGGCGTCCGCAGCACCCTTCCGGATGTGCACATTGCCGTGATCGACACCGCTCATCCGGGTGTGGCTGGAGAACGGGATGAACTGCATCTCCGGGACCGACTCGGATGCCCCCACCGTTCTGCCTCGGAGCCCGTACTTTTCTTTTACGAGAACGACAATGCTGCGCCCTTCCGGCGTCTCATCCGCAAGCGACGCGAGCTGCGCAGTCTCGGCGAGCTCCATGATGTCGGTACCGTCGACTGGTGTCAGCTCGACAGCCTGCCGGTTGCCAAGCGTGATCGTCCCCGTCTTATCAAGAAGGAGGACATCAACATCTCCCGCCGCTTCGATGGCCCTGCCCGAGGTCGTGATGACATTGCGCCGGATCAGTCGATCCATTCCCGCTATACCAATCGCGCTGAGCAGTCCCCCGATGGTGGTAGGGGCGAGGCAGACGAAGAGGGCGACCAGCACCGTGATCGTGACCGGGACCCCGGCACCCGCGGTCTTCACGCTGTAGAGCGAGAACGCGAAGAGCGAGATACAGACCACGATGAAGACAGCGGTAAGCCCGACGAGGAGGATGTTGAGGGCAATCTCGTTGGGAGTCCTCTGTCGTTTTGCACCTTCGATGAGGCTGATCATGTGGTCGAGGAACCCTTCGCCCGGGTTGGCACTTGCCCGGATGATGAGCCAGTCCGAGAGGAGGACAGTGCCACCGGTGACAGCACTCCGGTCACCACCGGACTCACGGATCACGGGTGCACTTTCTCCGGTGATTGCACTTTCGTTCACCGAAGCGATCCCCTCGACGACCTCTCCGTCGACCGGGATGGTATCTCCGGCCCTGACATAGAAGAGGTCCGACTTGCGCAGCGTTGAGGAAGAAAAAACGGAGTAGTCTGTCGGGGCAGGTTCCCTCCCCCTCACGATCTCGTACCCAAGATAGAGTTTCTTTGCCTCGGTGTCCTGCCGCATCTTCCGCAGGGACTCGGCCTGCGCTTTTCCCCGCCCCTCGGCAAGGGCCTCGGCGAAATTGGCAAAGAGAACCGTGAACCAGAGCCATGCGGCTATCGCGCCGATGAACCCGGCCGGCGCCTCGCCGTGCCCGCCCAGCGCCTGAACCCAGAGGAGGGTGGTTATCACGCTGCCGATCTCGACGGTGAACATGACCACGTTGCGGTACAGGGTACGCGGGTCGAGTTTCAGGACTGCATCGATGAGCGCACGCTTGTAGAGGGCATACTGTTTTTCCGACGAGGTCCTGCTGCCGGTATGATCAGCCATGGATAACCCTTCCTGCGATCATGGTGAGATATTCGACGACGGGCCCAAGCGAGAGTGCCGGAAGGAAACTGAGTGCACCGATGACGATCACGACAAAGACGAGCCAGACAATGAAGAGCGGGCGGTGGTCGCGGAGCGTCCCATCGCTGACCGGTACGATCTTCTTTGTGACAAACGATCCTGCGAGCGAGAGCGTGATAATTGCGACAGCGTAGCGCCCGACAAACATGGCAAATGCCGTCATGAGATTGTAGAACACATTGTTTGCCGAGAGCCCGCCAAATGCGCTGCCATTATTCTGGGAGGCCGAGCTGAACGCGTACAGGATCTCCGAGAAACCGTGGGGACCGGGGTTGAGGACCGCCGATCTCCCGGGGTCGGTGAGGACCGCGACGGTTGTGAGGCCGAGGATCAGGAAGATCGGGATGAGGATGTGGATCGTGGTGAGGGTCATCTCGTACGGCTCGATCTTCTTGCCGTAGATCTCGGGGGTCCGCCCGACCATCAGCCCGGCAATGAACATCGCGAGGATGACGAAGATGAGCATGCAGTACAGGCCGGAACCAACACCCCCGAAGACGACCTCTCCGAGCTGGATATCGAACATCTGCACGAACCCGCCAAGCGGCATGAACGAATCATGCATCGAGTTGACGGCGCCGCAGGACGTCACGGTGGTAACGACCGAGAAGAAAGCGGACTGCACGACGCCGAACCGGACCTCCTTCCCCTCCATATTCCCGCCCGGCTGGAGAGGTGTGGGGTTCTGGTCGATACCGAGAGGAGTGAAGGCAGGGTTGCCGTTCACCTCCGACCAGATGGTGAGCCCGACAAGCGGTACGAAGATGAGGGTCATCGCGATCAGGATGGCGATCCCCTTTCTCGCTGAC
>CAIULN010000029.1 GCA_903900025.1 uncultured Methanomicrobiales archaeon
CATCAGGACGATGAACACACCGGTCATCACAAAAGGTGCATATTTCCAGCTTAGATATACGGTCAGGAACAGGGGGATGAGATACAGGATCCAGATCATCACTCCGAGAGGCGTGATGATGTCGATGACGAAAATAAATATCGTTGCGAGAGCGATATATGCGATAATGCGGACGAAATCATCCCTCCGCTGAACCGGCCATGTGAGCATTCCTGTCTCTGTCATACATGATCCTGTCAGATCGTTATATAAAAATCTGGTGGAAACAAGAAGGGGTTATGCCGCGATGATAAATTTTATCAGGTAATTTATGGAAAGATGCTTCTATCTGAATGATCGATTCCGTCGTAACCACACACTGTTTTCCGGATTTTTTCTGGAAAATTGCCCGCCCGGTAAACAATGCCCATAAATACTAACAACCAGCACGCTGGTACTGCGAATACCCTGTGGCCAGACCAAAGGGCGAATCGAACATTGAGGTGGTCTGTATATTGACACTCGAACAACTTGGTTCCATGATCCGGAAGCAGGCGAGACCTGCACTCATCGTCTTTTTGCTCATAACCCTGATCACGGGTGTCCTGTACCCGCTCGTCATCACTGGTATTGCTCAGGTGGTCTTCCCGGTCCAGGCAAACGGGAACCTCATCCAGCACGACGGCAAGGTTGTCGGCTCGGCCCTCATCGGCCAGCCTTTCACATCACAGAACTACTTCTGGGGCCGCCCCTCGGCAACAAGTCCGGTACCCTATAATTCCGGTGTCTCGGGCGGATCAAATCTCGGCCCAACGAACCCGGCACTCTTGGATGAGGTCAAAGCCCGCGTCGAAGCTCTCCATGCCGCCGATCCGGCCAACACCCGGCCTATTCCGGTCGATCTCGTCACTTCCTCAGGAAGCGGCGTCGATCCAGATATCAGTATCGCTGCAGCGAATTACCAGGTTCCCCGGATTGCCCGTGAGCGGAACATGAGCGAGAACGACGTGACTGCACTCGTAGAGCAGCAGACCGAACACCAGCAGTTCGGTCTGTTCGGAGAACCCCGGATAAACGTTCTTAACCTCAACCTCGCACTGGATGATCTGAGTACACATCGTATCACGGTAACGCCATCGGCAGGGCAGCAGGAAGTTTTCTCACCGCCAATTTTCGGCCTGAGAGTGACGGACTGGGTCCAGCTGATCCTTTTCTTCGTTGTTCTTGCCTGCCTTATCGTCCCGGTCGGCGGGTTCATCGCAAAGGTGTACACCGGTGAGCGGACATTCTTCTCTCCCATCCTCGATCCGGTCGAACGGTGGATCCTCTCGGCCTCAGGGTTGAACAGCGGCGAAGAGATGGACTGGAAGATGTTTACCGTCGCGATGATGATCTTCTCGGTGATCGGGATCGCCGTTGTCTTCCTGCTCCAGAGTGTCCAGCAGCTCCTGCCGTTCAACCCAGCCGGTGCAGGTGCGGTCCCATGGGATCTCTCGCTCAATACCGCGGTCAGTTTCGCGACGAACACGAACTGGCAGGCATATGCCGGAGAGACTGGGGTCAGTTACCTGACCCAGATGATCGGTCTTGCCGTCCAGAACTTCATGTCGGCAGCCGTGGGAATGGCAATCCTCATCGCGTTCATCTACGGCTTCTCGCGCAGGTCGGCTACGACGATCGGGAATTTCTGGGTACTCCTCATCCGCAGCGTCATGATCCTGATGCCCATCTGTGTCATCATTGCGCTCGTGCTCGTCTCTCAGGGGACCGTCCAGACGTTCAGCGGGCCGGTAACCGTGCCGCTCCTCGACCCGGTGAAGGACAGTACGGGGGCACTCGTCACCACCCAGTTGATCCCGCTCGGGCCTGCCGCATCGCAGATCGCCATCAAGGTTCTTGGCACTAACGGGGGCGGTTTCTTCAATGCCAACTCGGCCCACCCGTTCGAGAATCCCACGTCATTTTCTAATTTCCTTGAGGTCCTGGCTATCCTCATCATCCCCACCGCGCTCTGCTATACCTTCGGCAAGATGATCGGGTCGGCGAGAAAGGGGATCGCCATCCTGATCGCAATGACCCTCATCTTCGTACCGCTTGTCGGGCTCACCATCTGGTCGGAGGTGAACGGCAACCCTGCATTCACTCCTCTCGGCATCGACCAGAACCCTACCCATTTCCAGCCGGGCGGGAATATGGAGGGGA
>CAIULN010000030.1 GCA_903900025.1 uncultured Methanomicrobiales archaeon
GCCGGGTCGCGCTCCGCGATCACCTCGTGGTTGCGGGAAGTCCTGTCCTGGACACTACGGTGCTCGGGGCTCTTGCAAAGATGGGCATATGCTCTGTGGACTCAGTGAAAAAAGCGATCCGCGAGATGTTCTCAGATGAGATGAACGTGAATGCTGAGGAAGACGCGTACAGGGAGATAAGTCTATGACGGGCGTGGCAAACCGTGACCGGCTTGCGATCAGCAGACCGACGGAAGGCGCCGCCGGGCAGACGGGCTCGTGGCGGGTGTTCAGACCTGTCATGGACAAGGAGAAGTGCAACGAGTGCGGGTTGTGCGCCATGTACTGCCCGGAAAACGCGATCGATGAGGATCTCGCTGTCGATCTCAGGTTCTGCAAGGGATGTGGTATCTGCGCCAACGAGTGCCCGAAGAAAGCGATTGAGATGGTAAGAGAAGATAAGTAGGGATCCCCTCTTTTTAATCTCTCTCACCGTTTCCGTGCGATACTTTTTAAGGAGAGTCCCCTGAAGATTACGCAAGAGTGACCGGAATGCATTTTGTCTGGCTGTTGGGGTCAAAGAGAAAGATAGTGATCCCAAACGAGATCTGGGATTGTTTTAGGGTGCAGATGGGATCATCAGCGTTGATTGCGGTGAATGCGGGGCGATCATCATGATGCTCGCGAAGGATGATACCTTCATGCAAAAATGGAACGGCGTTGTTAAAAATAAACTGACGAAAAAGATTGACATTAAACGCCAGATTGAGGAGGAGATTGAGGGGCGAAATCCGATTCATCCCGCTTCCGCAGTGCGTAAAGGGTAATCTGAATTTTCTTTCCAATGATGGGTACTTCGACCAGTTGCCCGTTTTTTCACGTGACCGTCGTTTCATATCCCGGGGTTTGACCGGTTGTGGGGATTTACTGCACCTTCAGTTCATCCTTTGCCATATACTCGAGATCGAACTTGTAGAAGTGGGTGAACCCGCAGTTCCGGCACCGGATGGTAAAGTGCCGGCACCCAATCGTAATATCATGGGGACCGGTTGTATGACAATGCCTGCATTCTGCCGGCTCAACACGTTCCCAGAGAGCATAGCACCCGATCTTTGTAAATGTGCCCGGTGCGGTCACTTCCTCGACACGGGGGACAAAGACCCGTGTCGCCCCACAGTTGTCACATGCAACCTCCGCCTTGTAGGGCACCGCCTTTATGATCTGGTCTGCCACCTGCTTGCAGTGGTAACAGTCAGTACGGTATTTCGTGAAGATGAACCGGTCGCTCATAAGAGATACTGGATGCGTCCGGGTTCATTAACCTGTTGCAGAATATCCGCAACTCTCACACCAATCAGCCTTTGTGATCTGATTACCTCATGTGCCTCGGTCACGCACCAGTTGTCCACGCTGCGTCAAAAGACAATGAGACCGGGGCAACCGGTCAAAAGTCTACCCGCGCCCCGAAAACTTTTATCCGGAGTACCGCACTTGCACAGCCCGCCGCGACCCGGTGTGCCCCGGAAAATTTCGGGCATGCTGTCGCAGTGA